>JASGCS010000001.1:0-300000 GCA_030054035.1 Candidatus Methylacidiphilales bacterium | reverse complement strand
TTGTTTCGTATAATGATAATGGGATAAGCGTGAATCCCTTGGTCAGTGATCCGATTAGTTTTGCAATTTCGTTTTTATGTGCAAGTAATTTTTTTGTTCTGACTGGATCTGCTTTTGTATTTGACATGCTGGTGTGCGCAAGTGGAGCGCAACGAGCATTGAGCCAATAGAGTTCTTCGTTTCGAACAATGGCATAACTTTCATCTATGTTAATTTTTGAAGATCGAATGCTTTTAACTTCCCACCCTAACAGATGTATTCCACATTCAAGTGTTTGTATTACTTCATATTCAAATCTAGCTTTTTTATTAGTTATTTTGTTCATAGTGTGATAGTATTGTATAATGCTTTCATAAAAATATGGACTACTAGCAGTGGCATTCGTTAAAGGCAATATATCCAAAAGACTCATTTCATTAGACTTAGAAACTACTGGATTAAGTGTAACGCAAGATAGAATAATAGAGATTGGACTTCTAGAAATACTTGATTCCAGTATTAGTGGAGATTTTAAATTAATTAGAGTAAATCCAGGTATACCTATACCTCCAGATTCCAGTGCCATACATGGAATTTATGATAATGATATTAAAGATAAGCCACTTTTAAGTGAGATTTTAACCACGGTTATAGAATACATAGATTCAAGCCCTATTATTATGCATAACGCAGAATATGATAGAAATTTATTTATTAATGAATTGGAAAGAATCCACCCTGACTATGCTCAAAATTTCAAGAAACTTGAATATATTGATACCCTTCAACTCTGTAGAAGAAAATTCCCTAATCAGAAAAATGATTTATCTAGCGTTTGCGCCCGATTAGGTATTCCAACGCATAGTCGTGATAAGACTGGTTTGCATAATGCTTATGATGATGCTCGTTTAGCTGCCCAAGTATATATTTTTCTACAAACAAACCCTGAACAATTATCTATCGAGTTAGATAGCAATACATCTAATAGCTTTAGCATAAGTGAAGCTCAAGTTTCGTTTGAAATTAGCCCTTTTAAAGTTCCGTTAACTCATGAAATGGTTACACTCCACGAAGATTTTAGAAATGAGTTAAAAAAATATTATAATTCTGATCTTGAATTGAATAGGCATCTTCCTATTGGTAGCATTGAATCACTCATATCCAAAGAGTAAACGCCAAATATGCATTCATCTGAAAAGGTCATAGTTCCTTACTCAAAAAAACAAGTATTTGACTTAGTAATGGATGTACCATCTTATAAACATTTCTTGACCTATTGCACAGATTCTTTTCAAGTTGAAGAAAACCATGATTTCATTATCGCAAAAATGGTTTTTAGAAAGGGGCTTATTTCTATTTCAGTAACCTCAAAAAATACTTTTTATGGGCATGACAAAATTACTATGCAACAGATAGATGGAACTTTTACTCAGCTATATGGTGAATGGAACTTTGAGTTTCTAGAACATAATAAAACACAAATATATTTTTTATTACAAGTTGAGTTGCCGCCAATTTCTACGATGTTTGGTGGCGCTTTATTTGTTGGTCAACTCAGGACAGAGTTTGTGCGTTCATTTGTAAAGAGGGCTTACCAAGTGTACGGTTGAGGTAATGGTTGGTTATATTGTCATTGTAAAATTGTGTAAGAAATATTTTTAACTATTTCGTTATCAAATTTAATTTCTACTGAAGAGATGAGTGCTGATTTTGCACTGTTTTCATTATTACTTGATTGTTGTAAATCAATTAGTTGAGATTGCCCGCCTGTTTTACTATGATAGATGTAAGTCCAATTATTTTTATTAAAAAAATGGGTGATGGCAGGTTCACCAAGTACTGAAATAACCTCAAGTTTGCTCATGCCCACCTTGATTTTAGTAACATCTGGTTCGTAGATTACATTACCTTGCTGTATAGGTATAACATACGCAGGTGAGCATGCGACAATAAAAATCAAAAACATACCATAAAATAAATTATTCATTTTTTTATTTTACCACTTTTAGCGTTTTTTAATAATTCTTTAGCGTTTTCTATACTTGCTTTAGCAATTGAAGATCCGCTTAACATTCTCGAAAGCTCAGCGATTCTCTCCTGGTCACTTACTACCTTTGCGATCGTTTCAGTTGAGTTTTCAGAAATCGATTTTTCTATAGTAATTTGTGTTTCTGCTTGTGCTGCAATAATTGCGTGATGGGTAATTACAAATACTTGATGCTGCCTTGCTAGTTTTGCTAAAAGCTTACCGATTGAGGTTGCGGTTTCACCGCCGATACCCGTATCAATTTCGTCAAAAAATAAAGTACCGTGCGTGTTATAAGTTTTGATATTTGAAGTAATTGAAGCAAGATAAAGCGCAAGCGCTATTCTAGACAGTTCACCACCTGAAGCTATTTTATCAAGCGGTTGAACTACGCTACCAAGATTAAAACTTGCGTTAAACGAAACGAGGTCAATTCCATATTTTTGTAAAGTATCATGGTGTTGTTTACAATCAATGGTAAAAGTTGTATTTTGTAAAGCCACATCAGGTAATACAATTGAAACAGCTTTAGATAGTTCTTGACAAGTTGCTATCCTTTTTAAAGAAATTGCTTTTGCTTTTTCAATCATTTTGTTATGCAAAGATGAAATGACCAATGTTAGTTCATGTATAGTTTCTTCTTGCCTGGTGACATTATTTAATTCTTGTAATAATTTATCCTGAGTTTGTAATAATTGTTCTGGTTCAACATGTAGTTTTCTAGCGATTTTATGGATAGCGCTCATCCTTTGTTCTACCAGTTCAATAGGTTCATCAAAATTATCAAATTCTTCAAGTCTCATTCGAAGATCATCTGCCACATCAGCAATATTTTGATTAACTATTTCCATTAAGTCAAGAATTGTCGGAAATTGATTTTTAAATAATTTTGAACTTGAGGCAGCGCGCATGGCAGTTTTAAGTTGATTGGTAATTGACTTTTGATCATCAATAAAAATCGACTGTAACAATGTTAGTGTGCTGGTAATTTCACCACGATTCGCAATTGCGAGCTGTTTTTTTGTCAGCTCTTCCCACTCTTTGGGTTTTAAATGTAATTGGTTTAATTCATCGCATAAATATTCTATGTATTCTTTTTTCTCATTTGATACTTTATGGTCATTGTTAAGCTGATTTAAATGTTCAATTTGCAAAGCATGTTGGTCAAATAGTTGCTCGTATTCTTTCCTAAGCTCCGTTATCGATCCATATTCGTCAATAAAAGACCTTTGAAAAGAAGATTCTGTAAAAGCTATATGTTGATTCTGACCATGAATTTCAACAAGCAAGTTCGTTATTAATTTTAAAATACTATTTGTTACCGTTATCCCATTTATAGACGCTTTGCTTTTACCATCTGAAAAAATACTTCTGGATATGATACAGTTTTTGTCTTCTAGCGGTATATTGTAGGAATGTAATAATGCAATTATTTGATTATTATTTTCGATTTCAAACCATGCTTGAATATCAGCACGTTGTTCACCGTTACGAATTGTTGAAACGTGAGCACGCCCCCCTAAAATAAGCTGAAGCGCGTCTATTAAAATTGATTTTCCTGCACCGGTTTCTCCAGTGATTACCGTTAACCCACGATCGAAGGTAAGAGTAATATCTTTTGCTAGTATAAAATTTTTAACGTTTAATTCTACCAACATTTTTATTTGCAAGATTTGTTTTAGTCCCCCAAAATAGTTTTTTCTTCAATACTTGAAAATAACTATAAGAAGGATGGTAGGCCAAGGTAAAAGCTAATGGATATTTTTTTATAATTATCTCGTCTCCTTGGATCAGTTTAATTATACGAATCCCATCATTGCTAAAATCAACATCTCTAGCTGATTTTGGTACTGATATTTTGATTACTGTTGTTGGTGATAGCACAATAGGACGATGACTTAGGTAATGAGGTGATAGTGGAGTGACACATAGACAATCAATACTTGGTGCAATAATAGGTCCGCCACTAGACATAGAATATGCAGTTGATCCTGTTGGAGTGCATACTACTATCCCATCTCCTCGTTCCTCGTGAATAAATTCGTTATTTATAGTTAAACCAAGATTTGCTATGTGAAAAGTATTGCTTCTAATAATGAAATCATTCACTGCAATAATCTCCTCATTAATTTTACCTTTTCGAACTATGGTCGCGTGTAACGCGATCCTGGTATCAAATATAAAATTACCTTTGGAAGCATTAGTTAGAAATGAACTTAATGAACCTATAAAACTATCGGTTAAAAATCCCAATCTACCAGTGTTAATTCCAGTAAAAGGAACAGATAAGTGTATTAGTTGATTGATAACTGAAAGCATAGTGCCATCCCCACCGAGTATTACAATTAAATCCAATTGATTTATATTTTTTACCGCTAGTTTATTTTCGATATGTTTCAAAGAGCTTAGATCTGACTCAATACAATGTATCTTCTTTTTTTTTGCAATAGCTGCTATTTTTTCATTAATATTTTTAGTATCTGAAAATTGATTCCTGATCAGTAGTATTGTCTTTACATTCATAGTCTCATATCTTATAACACTAATCGTAAAGCAATTCTAATTTATGTGTGGAAATCATGTTAAAATCTAGGCTATGGTTCAATTATATATCACTATTTTACTTGTATTTTCTATAGTTAGTATTTCATACTCTGAAATTCAGGGCTCAAAAGAAGGCAATACGCCAAAGAGCGAAGCTCAATTGAAAAAAAGTCAGCAGCCTACTCCAAGTACTGTTCCTGATCCAATAAAAGAAGTCTCTAACCATGATAAAAAATTAATTGCTGAAAAAACAAAAGAAATTCAAGCATTAAAGAAAACTATTGAAAAATATGAAATAGAATTAAAAAATACTGAACAAGAAAAAATCAAAATCAAAAAGAAATTAGAAACACTACAACAAGAATTAAAAAATACTTCAGTGCAATAAATATTTGCATTTTCTGATTTTTTATTTTTTATTTCTTTAGTAAGGTAAACTAGTAATTATTAATAATGATAGGAGCAGATAATGGCAGAACCAAAAAATAACTCAAAAATACAGAATGAAAAATTAAAAGCTTTGACCAATGCTATTGGTCAGATTGAAAAACAATTTGGTAAAGGCTCAATTATGCGTATGGGGGATGATAAAATTGATACAGATATTCAGACCATATCTACTGGCTCACTTACATTAGATTTAGCTTTAGGAATTGGTGGGTTGCCTCGGGGAAGGGTTGTGGAAATATTTGGCCCAGAGTCTTCTGGAAAAACAACATTATCCCTGCAGGTAATAGCACAATGTCAAAAATGCGGTGGTGCCGCTGCCTTTATTGATGCTGAGCACGCATTGGATATTCAATATGCTTCAAAGTTGGGAGTTAAAGTTGAGGATCTAGTAGTTTCCCAACCTGATACTGGAGAGCAAGCATTAGAAATTGCAAATATGCTAGTGAGCTCATGCTCTGTTGATGTTGTTGTTGTTGATTCTGTGGCTGCACTGACACCAAAAGCTGAAATTGAAGGTGAGATGGGTGATTCACATATGGGATTGCAGGCTCGCTTAATGTCTCAAGCACTAAGAAAACTCACTGCAAATATTAATCGCTCAAACACACTCGTTATCTTCATTAATCAAATCAGAATGAAAATAGGAGTTCTTTTTGGCAATCCTGAAACCACGACAGGAGGAAATGCGCTTAAATTTTATTCTTCAGTACGATTGGATATAAGAAGGGTAGGGTCAATCAAGCAAGGTGATGAAGTGATTGGAAGTGAGACTAAAGTTAAGGTTGTTAAAAATAAAGTCGCTCCTCCTTTTACCGAAGCGCGGTTTGATATACTTTACGGAATTGGCTGCTCTTTAGAAGGTGAGATACTGGAACTAGGTGTTACACGCGAATTAATTGATAAAGCCGGCTCTTGGTTCTCTTATAAAAATCAAAAAATAGGACAAGGAAAAGAACAAGCAAGACAATGGTTAAAGGAGCACCCTAAAGAATGTGAGGAACTTGAGAAAAAAATTAGGGAATTAAATAAACAAGTCAAAAATCACTCAGTTACTAATCAACCTCCTGTAGATGACATTTCGGAAGCAAGTCCAGAATAAAAACACTAGCCGCAGAACTTGTTTTGATTATGCGCAAGCATTACTCTCCAAACAAATGTATACAAGCGTTACTCTTTCAAGAAAGTTGACCCATCGCGGCTACCCTGATGGTGAAGTTAGCCAAGTCATTGAAAAATGCACCTCATTAAATTTTTTAAATGATACGCAGTATTCAATGATGTATGTTCAGTCAAGAATTAGAAAAGGTTTTGGTCCGAAAAAAATTTATGGAGAACTATTGCAAAGAGGGATTTCAAAACAAATCGCTGTAGATCATATTAATCAAATCCATTGGCACGATGTATTAGATACTATGGCGCAGACCAGATCGGTTTTTGCAAAAATGATTCAAAATGCATCTACGAATTATACTCATCGAGCAAAATTGTACCGTTATATAATATCTAGAGGGTTTGGTAAATCTGATTTTGAATATGTCACTAGCAGTAGTAGCCTTTCTTGAAGAGTTTTTAACTTATGCAAACAAACGAAATTAGAAAAAAATTTACTGATTATTTTGTCAGTAAGGATCACACGTTACTTCAATCTAGTAGCCTTGTTCCGCAAAATGACGAGACATTATTGTTTACTAATTCTGGCATGGTGCAATTCAAAGATATTTTTTTAGGATTGGAAAAACCAATACATAAAAGAGCTACTACTGTTCAACGTTGTGTTAGGGCTGGGGGAAAACACAATGACTTAGAGCAAGTTGGTTATACCGCTCGCCATCACACATATTTTGAAATGTTAGGTAATTTTAGTTTTGGAGATTATTTTAAACGCGAAGCAATATATTACGCATGGAATTGCCTGACTAGTTATTTTAAGATACCTGAGTCTAAGTTATGGGTTACTATCTACTTTGATGATTCTGAAGCAGAGTCAATCTGGTTAAACCACATAGGGATTAATCCAATGCGGTTGATAAAAATTTCAAGTAGCGATAATTTTTGGCAAATGGGAGATATTGGTCCTTGTGGTCCCTGCACGGAAATCTTCTATGATCATGGGCCAACTGTACCAGGCGGACCTCCTGGTAGTCCAGATGCTCATTTAGATAGATTTACTGAAATTTGGAATGTGGTCTTTATGGAATATTTTATCAATGAAAATGGTAATAGATCAAAACTCCCAAAACCATCAATCGATACTGGCATGGGTTTGGAAAGATTGGCATCTGTCATACAAGGGGTTGTGGATAATTTCGATACTGACGAGTTTGTGTCTTTAAAAAATAAAATTATTGACACGATATCAATTTCACCATTAGAAAAAAAAAATAAAATCGCATTGAATGTAATTTCTGATCACGCAAGAGCGATGGTGTATTTATTACTTGATGATGTGCAACCTTCAAATGAAGGTAAGGGCTATGTTTTACGTCGCATTATTCGAAGGGCATTTCGATATTGTTATGAGTTAGGCGCTCGAGATCCAATGTTACACTCATTAGTACTACCCGTTTTATCTCTTCAAGACCAAGTTTATAATCAGGTTAGAACACATGGCGTCATTTCCGTTATTAAAAGGGAAGAGGAGAGATTTTTATCTACGCTTGAAAGAGGGCTGAAGCATTATGAACAATCTATCCAGCAATTAAGTTCAAATACATTAAGTGGAGAAAATGTGTTTAAGCTTTATGATACCTATGGTTTTCCTGTAGATATAATAAAGGATCTTTCAAAAGAACGTAATATTAATCTTGACATGGAGTCATTTAATGCGTACATGGAAGCACAAAAACAAAGAGGTAAAAAAAGCTCACACTTTAAAGCCCCGCAATCTTTTTTGGTTCAAGATATTGTACCGACAGAGTTTGTAGGTTATCAATCTACTGAAGTGCAATCGGTTGCTCTATTGACTATTCTTGTTGACAATGAACAGGTTAGTGAGTTACATCCAAAGTCGTATGCAACTATCGTTCTGGATAAAACTCCGTTTTATCCAGAATCTGGTGGGCAAGCTGCGGATCAAGGTGAAATACTTTTTCAACAAGGAGTTTTTTCAGTATCTCATTGTGTTGCACATGGTTCGTTGCTCATGCATTCTGGATATTATCACGGACCAGCTGAGCTAGTCATAGGATCTACTGGTAAAGCGATAATTGATAGAAAAGTAAGAGCCAGAACAACTGCCCACCATTCTGTAACACATTTATTACATTACGCGCTACGCACTGTTTTAGGGACTGATACAGTTCAAAAAGGGTCGTTAGTAACTGATCGTTATACTCGCTTTGATTTTTCGCATGATGGACCGGTCAGTAAACAAGCTTTGTTAGAAGTCGAATCAGTCGTCAATGAAGAAATCGAAAAAAATAGCCCCACTATTATGGAAATCACTACGCCTAAATCTGCTATCGCAAATGGCGCAATTGCGCTTTTTGGTGAAAAATACCAAGAACAAGTTCGTGTGCATACTATCGGACCTTCTATTGAGTTATGTGGCGGTACCCATGTAAAAACTACTGGCGAGATTGGGTGTTTTACAATACTTGATGAAACTGCAGTTGCGCAAGGTGTGCGAAGGATTACAGGAGTTGCTATGGCAGCGTTTTATGATCAGTATCAACTACAAAAAAAAATCCTTCAAGAGCTTGCCTTTTCTTGCTCATGCGCAGTTACAGAACTTCCGAACAAAATTATAACGCTTCTTGAAAAACAAAAGAAAATTGAAATCGAAAATAAAGAATTAACTTTAAAAACAACTCAACAATTAGCTAATGAACTATTCATTAGAGCTGAATCAATCAGAACAGTCAAATTTGTAGCGGCGCACCTAGGCTCTTATAGCGTTGATAAATTAAAACTATTAGCTGAGATTTTAGTATCTAAGGAGAACAATGTGTTTGCCATACTCGCTGTTTCAGAGCCACAAAATGAAAATGGGATAGTGGTTATTTCTGTTTCTCGAGTGATTTCTATAAAATATTCTGCCGATGTGATTGCAAAAAAATTATTTACTATACTTGATGCTAAAGGTGGTGGAAGGCAGAACTTATCTCAACTTGGGTGTGAAAAAATTAGCGCTTTCAAAGATGCGGTAGAATATTGTAAATCTTGGATAATTAATATACATAATTAATAAAATATTTTTAGATACATGTTAGTGGTTAAAAAATTTGGAGGAACTTCAGTGGGCAGTGTGGATAGAATTATACATGTCGCCACTTTAATCGCCCAAGAAATTTCACTTGGTAATAAAGTTATTGCTGTTGTTTCTGCAATGTCAGGAGAAACAAATAAGCTAATTGGTTTAGCTGAGTCCATCCAACCAATACCTAATCCTCGGGAACTTGATGTAATTACTTCATCTGGCGAGCAGGTGACAGCAGGTTTATTGGCGCTTGCTTTGCAGGCAAAGTCAATTCAAGCTATGTCATTTCTAGGTTGGCAAATTCCTATTCGAACTGATGATGCGTACACCAAGTCAAGAATTAATTCCATTGATAATTCTGATTCTAAAAGTATTCAAAAATCACTTATCAATGGTATAACGCCTGTGATAGCAGGATTTCAAGGCGTGGATGATTCAAATTCAATTACAACTTTGGGAAGAGGGGGATCTGATACAACAGCGGTAGCTATTGCAGTAGCGTTTCAGGCGGATGAGTGTCAGATTTACACTGATGTTGATGGTGTTTACACTGCAGACCCTCGATTAGTTTCTAATGCGAGAAAGTTAGATACCATTAGTTTCGAGGAAATGTTGGAAATGGCTAGCTTGGGTTCAAAAGTACTACAAATTAGATCGGTTGAATTAGCTAAGCTATATAAAATGCCCATTAGAGTATTGTCTAGCTTTTCTCATGGAACTGGAACATTAATTTTAGCGGAACAAGAAGGAGACCGTATGAAAAAACAAGAGCAGAGTGCCAATAAACAACTAGAGCATGTGTCCATTGCAGGTATTGCCCATGAAAAAGATGAAGCGCAGATTACCATCTGTGACATAAATGATAAGCCGGGTAGCGCGGCAATGATATTATCAAAAATTAGCGATAATCATATTGAAGTTGATATGATTGTACAAAATGTAAGCAGACAAGGAAAAGCCGATTTTACTTTTACGGTGCATAAACGAGATTATCAAAAAGCCATGAAGACATTAGAAGGGTTGGTAGATCAAAAAATATGTTCTACAATAGAAGGAAATACCAAAGTTGCAAAGGTTTCATTAGTAGGCGTTGGTATGCGCTCTCACGCAGGAATAGCGAGTAAAATGTTCAGGGTATTGGCTGATAAATCTATTAATATAATGAGTATTGCGACTTCTGAAATTAAAATATCAGTATTAATCCATGAAGATTATCTAGAGCTCGCGGTAAGAGCCCTTCATGATGCTTTTTGTGCCGAGAAATAATATGATTATTCTTACAAGAAAAATTGGACAAAAGATTATTATTAATGATGAGATAACTGTTACGGTACTTAATAGGAAAGGCAAGGTAACTACTTTAGGAATAGACGCCCCCAAACATTGTAGAATAGATAGAGAAGAGATCTATATTAAAAAGAAAGAAGACTTAAGTAGAGATCAATTACCAATTGATTTTAATAACATAAAACCTAATTAAAAAGTTAATAAAAAATTGAAAGGCGTAATATGTTTTTGACGGATTGGAGAGATGGCCGAGTGGTCGAAGGCGCTCCCCTGCTAAGGGAGTATGTGGCTAAAACCACATCGAGGGTTCGAATCCCTCTCTCTCCGCCACCTACTAGAAGTAAATAAGTCGCTGTGAGCTTCTTATTGCTTTTTATGGTGTCTTATGTAGTTGGCTCATTAAATTTTGCAATTATTATATCCAGGCTATTTTCACTACCTGATCCTAGAACAGTTGGTTCTAATAATCCTGGAGCAACCAACCTTAACAGATATGCTGGAAAATGGCTAGCTAGTCTATGTTTAGCGCTAGACGCTTGCAAGGGGCTATTGGCAGTAAGTCTAGTTTCAATTTTAAATAACCTAGACCATGTACTAGAGCTTCAAATAACTGCAGCTGCCTGTTGTGTGTTAGGACACTGTTTTTCAATTTTTCATTTGTTTAGGGGTGGAAAGGGCGTAGCAACTTCAATAGGTGCGCTTTTTGCAATTTCTATTATAGCTGGGTTTATGATAATATTACTTTGGCTTATGGGTTATTTTTTATTTAAGAAAAGTTATAAAGCAGCGCTTTTTTCATTCACATTGTTTCCAGGTATGATTACTTGCTATGCGTTAATTATGAAAAGCTCTATGCCAATCGAAATTTTTAGTAGTCTATTATTGATGATTTTTATGTACTTCACTCACTTTAAAAATATTTTCAGTTCTTTCAATAATAACGCATAAACATGGTAAAATATATCCTCGTGCAGTATGACGAAGAACTTACAATAAATAAAATTAGGGGGCATATCATATGTCAAAAGGTGTAGTTAAGTGGTTTGATGATAAAAAAGGTTTTGGGTTTATTAAACCTGATGATGGAAGTGAAGATGTATTTGCGCATTACAGCTCAATAGTCACTGATAGCAATGGAAGAAAAAGCCTAAGTGAAAAACAAAAAGTAACGTTTGAGATAGTTCAAGGCCCAAAAGGCAAACAAGCTACAAATATTAAAGGCGAAGAGTAGACCTCTCGCCGTAATACTATTTGATTATTTACTGAATACTTTTTTTAGGTATTCTAAATAAGATTGATCTGGGCAAATGGTTTTGTTTGGATCATCGCTGATTTTACCGGTCGGTTGTCCATTGCAGTAAATATTTTTAATTACAATATTTAGTGCTTCTATTCCCACATCATTTGTCAGGTTAGTTCCGATACCGAATCCGCATTTAATTCTATTTGAGAATTGGGTGTGGATCGCTAAAGCTTTGTCAATGTTTAAGTTGTCCGAAAAAACAAGTTTTTTGGTACTAGGCTCAATACCTAGCGTGAGGTAATGCGCAATGCATTTCTCCCCCCAGTTTATTGGATCCCCAGAGTCATGTCTCAATCCATCAAATAGTTTTGCAAAATAAAGATCAAAGTCTCTAATAAAAGCATCAATTCCAATAGTATCGGTTAGAGCTATGCCTAGATCTCCTCTGTATTCTTGGACCCATTCCTCCATTGCGGTTTTTTGAAATTGTCTGAGTTGAACTCCATATGCTTGGTGAGATTGAAAATATTCGTGAGATAAGGTGCCAATTGGGTGAATGGAGCATAATTTAGATAGATACAATGAAGATGTTCCTCTGAAATGATTGGGTATTTCTTTATGAAGTGTGTTGACGACCTCATATTGCCATTCAAGACTGTATCTTCTTCTTGTGCCAAAATCAAAAAATTCAAATGGAAATTGTGTTGGCTTTGTGTTGTTAAAAAAAGCCTTTACTTTTTCAATTTTAGCACGCAACCGCTTTCTTCCTTCAATTATATCGTCTCTTCTAGATACTCTCTTATTATAGAGTTCGGAAATTATTGCAAGTAAATAGATTTCAAATATTGTAATATGCACTTGCGGACCTTCAATGGTAATTTGTAAATTGTCATCTTGAGTTTGTATTGTGACAAAATCCTTTTGTAATCTGAAAATTTTAAGAAAATTTATAAAATCTTCTTTAAAATAAGGAATAGTCCTAAGGTACTGCAATTCATCTTCACTAAAAGACAGCTCAGTTAAATGCTCAACTTCTTTTTCCAAATCTTTTGCAAGAGTTTTAAGCGGGAAGATATGTGGGTTTCTGCATATAAACTCATATCGTGCTGAAGCCCCTGGATGGTGGTGAAGCATTGCTTGCCATACGGTGATTTTATATAAATCAGTATCAAGAAGTGAGTTAATTATCACTAATAATATCCGTTAGGCCACTAGTGAGTCACATCGAGCAAGCTGCCAATTCTTGTCTTTTAAAAAGCTGTATAGTTGTTTTTCTAACTCTTCAAATCCAGCAACAGGGCAGGTCGTGTCGCTAAGGAGGATTTTTTCACAGGTAATTTGTTTGTGAGTAAAAAAATATTCTTGCAGGTCTTCTACTGATGATTTCAAACAGTGACTACTCGCTAATCCGGCCACGAACAACTTGTTGCAATTTGAGATTTTATTTAATAAAAACTCATTGTGCATTGTTTCTGGAACTGTTGGATCGGGCACCTCAGAACAAAACACACTGAAATGTTCTGTAAAGGGATGTAATCCTTTTTGAATGTAATGAGCATTTTTTTGCATTGACAATTCCCAACACAAGATTGAGCTATGGAGTTCGGGGTGAACGCAATTCCCAACACTACCAATTAACGCATGGGGAGGCCAAAGCGTATGCATATATTTGTTTTTTAATTCAAGAGCCTGCAAATAGGAGGCTGCAATAGATGTAAATTTTTCCATTTTAGGTAAATATTTTCCTTTCTGAAGATCTTGGTAAGTCACCAGAGTAAACGGAGGCGGCGTGACACCGTCAGCGTCTTGCCAAAAAACAGTATGTGAGATATCGATATATTGATGAGTGTCGAGACTAATATATATTGAATCAAACAAAGTTAGGTTATTTTTTATATATTTTGCTAGTGTAAGCATACATTGATTCGCGCCCTTAATTTCAAGTTTAGGTTGCCATCCACCTATAGATTGTGGGGGGATATCGCAAAAATCGATTTGAGGATCAATAATTAATAATGTATTTCCTGTACTCACGCTGCTTATTATATATCAAGATTTTACGGTAAAATATAGAATACTTAATAAAGCCAACATGAATTTTTTTAATTTTTTTCTACGATTAATACCTGCAAGTAAACAATCAATTCGGGGATTACGTTTCGCATTAGATGATATGGCCTTTGTACAACAAATAGTTCTGTTTGTTATTGCGATTAGCCTACTTATTTTTTTGCCGATATCAATTGAATTAAAACTGTTTATTTTATTCTCGCATACCTTATTGTTGATTGTGGAGTTGCTAAACACAGCGGTTGAGAAAACTATTGATAGAATCAGTCTAGATTTTAATGAGCTTTCTAAAAAAGTTAAAGATATGGCCTCAGCCGCAGTCTTTATTGCATTACTTCTTGCGCTGACCTTCTGGGTAATTGCCATGTATCAACTACTTGTTCGTTAATGGCGCATTTAATATATTTTGTTTTTGTCCCACTGCTACTTTTTCTCACCGGAACTATATTAGGGTACTATTTTCCAAAAAAAATAAAATATCTAAGTTTTATTGCTAAAATAGTTCTTACGAGTTATGTTTTAGGTCTAATAGTTTTTGAATATGGATTGGGAAACCCCTTATTTTTACTTGCTTTAACACTACTGCTGATCCAATTTCCAACCGCACCACTCGACGACACCACTAACGCTGCTACTACGTTAAGATTCACAAAGTTTATTTTTGCAGGTATGTTTTTAGTAGGAGTGGTTATTGGATACCTTGCTCATTTGTTCTTAAATATATTCCTGTTATAGTTCATTAAGACATGATCAAATTTTTATTCACTTTCTTTTTCTGCGTTATTGCTCAGTTGAGTATATCTGTAAATGCGAGTGATAGTATTATTATCAACCCCAATGAGATTGTGACCGATTTTCAAGACCTTATTGACGAATTAAAAACCCGTAATAGTAACGATGTGTCCAAGTATTTAAAGGAATTATTTCAAACGATATCTCCCCAACTGCAGTCGAAGTCTTTTGCAACAATGGATGCTGATAAAGCGTTACAATTTTATTACTCTCTGACAAAATTTATTTTTATTGCCCAAGCCTATCAAGTGCAACAAGATGGTATGACCGATCTTAATTCAATTAGAAACTATATTGATTTTGGCAATGAGTTTAAAAAAAGATTTACTCATGAACCTAAGTTCAAATTTTTACTTGCATGTGTCAAAGCACAATTTATTGCATATTTACTTGAAAGTAAATATGTTTATCAATCTGATATTATTTATAAAAAATTAATTCTTGAAAGCGAAGATGAAGATGTGCTCGAATGGCAAAAGGGATATGCGGATCTGTTAACTTTTATCGAATTTTCTATTATTCAAACTAATATCAGTAATCAGCAATACAATAACTTATCTAAATACCATAACAATATTATAAATCGCTATGAAAATTTTCCAGCTGACCATTATTTAAAGAAAATCGCGCTAAGTTCTTCACTTACCATGATTAATTATTATGTCACTAGTAGTGGTAAAAAATATGATTCTATTTTCATGATACCAAGAACAATTAAAGACAATTATGATAGGATAATTTCTTTAACCCAAGACTCATCCTATCAGCAACTACCACTTAGAGCCACCTCATTAATGTTGTCAGTGATAAGTAACAGCACTCCTGAAACTAGAAAATTCAAGAGTGATGTGTATCAGAAATTACAATCATCAATTCAAAAATCTATGAATTGCATTTCAGACAATACACAGTGTTTGATTGACACCTTCACAATTTATACAATACTGATTTCGGAATTTACTGCAATTGATGTGGAACCGGTCATTGATAAAGAAGTGATTCGTTGGCAAGAAGAAAATAAACAATTCATTGAAAAAATCCTTACGGAAGTTCTTTCTAAAACAGACCTTGTTCGTGAGTTGGCTCCACTACACGCACAAACAATCTACAAATTAGCAATGACATCTTTAGACCATCAAAAAGACCTAAGTATTCCAAAAATGCTACTTAATAAAATTAAAGAGCTTAGAACTACAACTAAAAATGCAGAGTTCGCTGGAAGTGAGTTGAGTTTAAGAATTGCTTTATTACAAAAACACCTAGCTAATTCCGGAGATGGAGCAGTCATCACTGATTTACTAAAAGAACAAAGCGTTTTTGATCAAGAGTTTAAGAATGAAGAAAATTATATTTTAGAAAGTGTTAGAATTAGATCGCAGGTTGTAAAATTGGCTGTATCACAAAATAATACAGTGTTGCTTAATTATACGCTTTCCAGCCTTTCCAATTTTATGACCTCAAAAAACACCTCAATTAGAACATTGATTGCTTCTGCGTACGCCCAATATTTTTCTTATGCGATCTCAAACCCAATATTACCATTTAGGGATAAATTTGAGCAATTTGAAAAATTTCTCATACCAGAAAATGAAGAAGAGACGATTATTCAAATTGACTCAAAAATCAGACAAATGCTTGGATTAGCTATAATCAATCATTGGAATCAATTTGATAAGCCAGAGCAATTTTTAGGGAGTTTATTGCGTGGTTTTACCACATATTTGACCATTGAACCCATCAGAGCTTACCTTTTAGCACAGGAAAAAGAATTTAGACTGGTCGTTAAAGAAAGGTGTGTTCAATGTAGTAAAGAATTTAAAGATAAAAATATAATTCGAATAAGGGCAATACAAAATACCGACTGATAAATAATATTTTGAACGCTACTTTGCGGTTTCTTTTGGCTTGGTAGTTTCTTTTGGCTTTACTTTAGATACTTTTTTCTTGCTAGGTTTTTTTACTGCGGGATCTTCTTTTTTAATATCAGGATTTTTAATATCGGTATTAAACAATACGGTTTTTTCCTGATCAGATCTACTGATTTCTTCTAGTTCTTTTGAGCGAGCGTCGGAGTCTAGACTTCTTTCTCGTTCGGCTTGTTTCTCAGAGTCGCTTAAACTTTGGTTGAGTTCAGCTTGAGCGGCTGCAGCAGCTTTTGCATTGCGGTCTGCGAGTTCTCTTTCTTGCTCAAGCTTTAAGCCCTGTTTTAAAATGTTTACTTGCGAGTTTTTATCAATTAGTTCATTTGATTTAATAATACTTACAATATTTTGAAAATCAATCTTCTTTTTATCAGCTAAAAAATATACATACTCAACTGAATATGGAAATAATATTTTATCCCCAAGTCCTTCCGAGCCTTTTCTAAAAAAGCCATCAACAATTAACTTATCATTTGATTGTGAAAATGATATTACTAAATCGTCCATCGCTCTTGTAAGCTTTGCCTCACTAAAACTCAGAGTCTGTGCGATTTCAATAGTGTCAGTACTTTTGATTTTGTGGTAATTATAAATATGATCCATACCAGAACCTCTTCCAAATAAGTACACGTCGTTACCCTCACCACCTTCTAGGAAATCTTTTCCAGCTCCGCCATCTAATCGGTCATCACCTGGTCCACTGATCAACCGATCATTGCCAGTACCACCAGAAATTAGATCATCACCTTCACCACCAAGTAGCATATCATTACCACAACCACCATCTATAAGATCAGTGCCAGTGCCAGCTATAACCACATCGTTACCACTACCTCCATAAAAAGTATTTCCGCCGTTACCACCATAAAACAAATCATCATCAGTTTCATCAAGAGTTGAGTTACATGTCTCATTTAATGGGTCAGCGCCGTAAACCACATTATTAACCCCTCTGCCAAAAATCACATCAGAAAACCCACCTCCGTAAATTGTAGCGCTACCTTTAGCAGGGCCAACTAAAAAATTAGCCTGTGATTTACTTCCTAATATTTTAGTATCGCGAAAACTTGCTAGTAAAACCATCCAATCACTCATGCTTTTTATGTATGGATCGTTGAATTCTCTATCAAAACTAAATTCTTTATTTAAAAATTCAAAACCATTCCAACTATGCTTAGTTAAATAGTTCAAAGATCCTAGTATAAAATCAACTATGGTAATAAACCCTTTCGGGTCAAATCCTCTGGTTTGTAAGGATAATAAATTCTCAAATTTCTTAAAATTAATGACTTCTGCTTGTAAGTCTTCTTCAAATGCGCTCGCGAAAGCAAAATATTTTGTTTGTAAATCTATTGATTCCTCAATGCTCTTTTGAAGTGTGCTGTAAGTTTTATTTACTTCTAATAAGAAATCTGGACGAACTTGTATTACTAATGACTGGTCTTTTTCCTCAAGAGAAGTGATGGAGACCTGACCAATTGCTCCTTTAAAAGTGTAACCAAATATTTTCTCAATAGCCTGTATTTTTTTTAGAAAAAGTTCATATTCTGGAGTTTGTGGAGCAACAGAAGTGATTGCGTACTCTAGAGAGGCTTTAAATCCTTTACCCTGCAACGCAGAAACCTGTTCTAAAAGTGATTGCTTGTCAGAGGTCTGGATTAGTTTATCAAAAAATTGACTAATTAATACCTCTCTCTGTTCTTCATTGGTTTCTTTGATTATGGTGTTGATTATAGGTATAAATGAATTATCAATTGTCGCAAGCTCCCTTAAATCTCTAATTCTTCCAATGCCACTAATATTAGGAATTAGCTTTGCTTCCTCGCTAATTTCTATTGAATTCGTAATAGATCTGTACCTAGGATTCACACCAAAATTCATATCAATCAAATTGAAAGTTCTTTCATTGCCTCTGTTTCCAGCGTTTGCGTATTTAAAACTTAAGCCAGTTAGTTTTAAAGGAGATGTTGCTAATTGCTCATTACCATGCCCATACTTTATGCTACCAACTTGATTTTCGAGATTTAGAGCTAAGACCTGCAATTGTTTTAAAGTAAACAATTCTTCTGGCTGTGATGCCCCATCGTTGTTTTTGTCAATCCAAATATATAGTGATAGATAAACTGAATCTTTTTCATCAATTAAAAAGTCTTTATTTGTGTCATACTGAGATAATGCTTGAAAACCACTTGAAGCATAGTTCTCTCCAACCTTGGTATTTCTCCCAAAAAGCTCACCACCGTTATCAATTATTCCATTTTTATTAAGATCTAATGTAAGAATACCTACATTTTGGGCTGGCCAATACATGTAGGTTTTATGACCGTCGTTTTTTATATCAAAAAAGACCTGTTGTCTAGAAACTATATTGTAGACATCTCCACTTAGGTACAGAATTAGAAAGTCTTCAGCGTAAAATCTATCATCTTCACCAGAAAAACTGGTATTACTAAAACCGATAAACCCAATCAAAACAAACGCAACGAGTATAGAGAGTTTATGCAACATTGTGTAAAAGGTTTTCACGTAGCGCTTATTATATCAAATTTAGTCAGTTTTTATTAACCTTACGGGTTAGTTAATCAGCAATGGAGAGGGCGCTCTCGAATAATAACCCTAAATATTCTGATGCTTTAATTAAAGGTTCGATTTCTCCCGTCGTGCTTAGTGATAATGAATATATTCCTTTTTTCTTGGGTTGTTGATGTGGGTAGTTGCTTAACAATCCTATGGCGTGCCTACCTACTGCTTCACTAGAATCAATTATAGAAATTTTTTTTCCGTTTGAATGCAAATAATTATTAATTTCATTTTTAAGGTAAGAGTAATGAGTGCAACCCAAAACTAAAGTATCTACATTGTTGATTAAGCAAGAATCTAGGTGGCCATGGAGGAGCTGTAGGTCATCTAATTGAAATTTTTCAACCTGCTCAACTAGCCCATTTCCAGCTCTTAGATAGAAGTTGTATTTCTGTTCAGCGTTATTTTCGTCGATTAGTTTCTTAAATCGCGCGCTTCGTATGGTGTTATGTGTGGCAAGAATTGCTATGGCATTCGTCTTTGTTTTTTTTAATGCTGGTTTTATTCCAGGCTCTATCCCAATAAATCGAAGTTTAAACCTGTTGCGAAGACTATCAATAGCAATTGCAGTAGCGGTGTTGCACGCTACAATAATACATTCAACATGTTTTGAATATAGAAAGCTACAAATTTTCTCACTTCGATCTTTAATGAATTCAGGTGACTTATCACCGTATGGAATGTGTTTTGAATCTGCATAGTATTCAATATGGAGTGAATCCTCACCACTAAGCAAATATTGCACCACTGACAGACCGCCTATTCCTGAATCAAAAACTCCAACTCGTATCAATTAAACACCTTATTTTTATATAAAATCAATTGCATGGTATAATTTTATCACTTTATAAATACCGCCATGAAAAAACATTTTTCATTTGTAGAAATAGTACGCCATGGCGACGCAGGGGTTTTAGAGCTACGCACTAAAGAGCTACATACTCCACTTGCAGGCGAAGTGTTGATCAAACAGAAAGCTTCCGCAATAAATTTTATTGATGTGTATCATCGAACCGGCTTTTATCCGCTTCCGTTGCCTCATGGAATTGGAGTGGAAGCTAGTGGAGTGGTTGAAGAAGTCGGCACAGGAGTTACTCAATTTAGACCAGGAGATCGGGTCGTTTATGTTTCTAAAATTCCTAAAGCGTATGCAGAGTATTCCTATGTTCAGGAAAATGAAATAATTCAAGTTCCTGACACTATTAGCTTGATTGAAGTGGCGGCGGTGTTCATGAAGGGGCTTACCGTTATAGCTCTTTTTGATTACATAGAAAAAATTACCCCAGGATCTGTTGCGTATTTGACTGCAGGTTCGGGTGGGGTGGGGCTACTTGCGTGTCAATATGCGCGCCATCAAGGTATTGATTTAATCGCAACTGCCTCAACAGATGAAAAATGTCAACGCATGTTGCATCACGGAGCAAGATTTGCAATCAATTATAAAACCGAATCAGTCATTGACCGAGTCATGGAAATAACCCATGGCAGAGGTGTGCCTATTGTCTTTGACTCTTGTGGGGAAAAAACCTTCAATCAATCAATGCAACTTATCCAACCACTTGGCACTTTTGTATCATTTGGCAGTTCAACAGGTGCCGTACCCCCAATTAATATACAGTTGCTTGCAGAGCGCGGATCGGTTAAAATAACCCGAGCTTCTGTTTTTAATTACATAGCTTTAAGATCAAGATACATACAAATGTCCAATAATTTATTCTCAGCAATCTCCCAGAAAGAGATACAACCAACTATTAATCAACGATACAAACTTTCAGAAGCACATATCGCTCATAGCGATTTAGAATCTAGAAATAACACTGGTAGTTCAATTCTAGAATTTTAATGTCAGAAGCCTCAGCAAATATTATTCGCAATATTGCGATCATTGCTCATGTTGATCATGGCAAAACTACATTGGTAGATTCATTACTTAAGCAATCAAATTCTTTGCAAAGAAAAATGGCTTGGAAAGAGAGAATTATGGATTCCAATGATCAGGAGCGTGAACGAGGCATTACCATCTTAGCGAAAAACACAGCGATTGATTGGAATGGATTCAGAATTAATATCGTTGATACTCCAGGACATGCGGATTTTGGTGGGGAGGTAGAGCGAGTGCTTTCTATGGTAGATTCTGTTCTGCTTTTAGTTGATGCCATTGACGGACCAATGCCACAAACTAGATTTGTAACTCAGAAAGCCTTCTCTTATAATCTTCGCCCTATTGTTGTGATTAACAAGATCGATCGAGACGGCTCAAGACCACATTGGGTCATCGACCAAGTATTTGAGCTATTTGTGAAACTAGGTGCAAGTGATGCACAGTTGGATTTTCCTATAGTCTATACTTCTGCGCTTAAGGGTCAAGCGGGTTTTGAAATTGACTCTATTGCCCCAGACCTTACCCCGTTATTTGAAACTATAATTCAAAAAGCGCCTCCGCCAGAATCATCAATAAATGCACCACTTCAGATGCAAATCTCCGCACTTGATTACTCAAATTTTGTAGGGATAATTGGGTTAGGTAGAATAAAAAATGGAAAAATTACAACTAACCAATCAGTAACAGTTGTATCGCAAGATGGAAGTAAAAAAAATGGAAGAATATTACAGATATTGGGATTTAGGGGGCTTGAAAAAGTTGAACAACCTGAAGCGCTTGCTGGTGATATTGTTAGCGTTTCTGGAATCGAAAAACTTACTATTGGCGACACAATTTGTGACCCACAAAATCCACTACCTTTACCGCCACTCACCGTTGATCATCCTACGCTTAGAATGAAATTCTGCGTTAATGACTCGCCTTTAGCTGGAAGAGAAGGTAAATACCTTACCTCTAGGCAACTAGCCGAGCGCCTAGAAAAAGAACTACTTCACAATGTTGCCTTGCGCGTAGAGCAAGGAAGTTCTTCTGATGAATTTGTTGTTTCAGGTAGAGGCGAACTCCATCTTTCCGTTCTTATTGAATCAATGAGAAGAGAGTCATTTGAACTAGCCATTTCTAGACCAGAGGTTATTATTAAAACTATAAATGGTGTAACGCAAGAGCCTTATGAACAATTGGTTATTGATTGTGAAAATGAGCATCAGGGTTCAATCATGGAACTGCTTGGGTGGAGAAGGGCAGAGCTACAACAAATTACTTCTACTATTGGTAATAGATTACGTTTGGAGTTCTCTATTTCTTCAAGAGGACTGATTGGTTTTAGAAATGAATTTCTTTCGGCAACTTCTGGATCGGGCATCATGACTCATATCTTTGATAGATACGACACCTTTAATTCATCAATAGACCTACAAAGAAAAAATGGAGTTCTCATTTCTATGGCTGATGGCAAATCACTTGCCTATTCATTATTTTCACTCCAGGAACGAGGTAAGTTATTTATTGGACATGGGATCGATGTGTATGAAGGAATGATTGTTGGTATTCATTCCAGACAGAATGACATAGCCGTCAATCCAACTAAAGGGAAAAAACTAGATAACATGAGAGCAGCAGGTAGCGATGAGAATATTCTCCTCACTCCTCCCCTTAATTATTCACTAGAACAATGCATGGAGTTTATAGAAGAAGACGAGCTTGTAGAAGTAACTCCAAAATCATTACGACTTAGAAAAAAATTCTTAACTGAAAATCAAAGAAAAAGATTTTCAAAATAACAAAAATTTTTAATTAATATGTAATAAATACACTTGACAAAAGTGTTTTAGATATGTCAAAATCTTGAAAGTTAAATACAGGAGGTTTTTCATGAATAGATCAATTAATTTTTTAATCACAGCAATAGTATCTTTAACATGTACAATTGCGTTTTCTGCAGATAAGACAACGCTTGAAGAGGTGGTTGTTTCAGCAAGAAAAACAACAGAAACTTTACAAGAAGTCCCACTTTCAATATCAACTCTAAGTTCAAAAGACTTTGAGAATCTCAACATCCGTTCAATTGATGACTTTGCAAAATTCACTCCAGGCCTGTCTTTCTCCAATGCCTTTGGTAGAGCGACTGAGCGACCTGTTATAAGAGGTTTATCTAATGTCCTAGCAGGAGTGCAATTCGGCGTTGAGTCTGGCGTGTCGTACTTTCTTAACGGTGTTTATTATCCTGGTGATATACAATCAATCGACTTAAGTTCGATTAAAAGAATAGAAGTTGTTAAGGGTCCCCAATCAGCACTGTATGGAAGAAATACATATTCTGGCGCAATTAACTACGTAACAAATGAGCCCGATTTTGAAAAATTTTCAGGTAATGTAAAAGTTTATCTTGCAAACCACAATGAAAAATCAACAAATCTTTCATTAAATATACCGGTATCGAATAACACCTCTATTGGAATTACAGGTCGTAATTTTAGCTATGGCGGTGAATGGAAAAACCAGATAACACAAAAAACCATTGGCCAACAATCTACCACTGGAGCATCAATTGTTATTAACCATAATTCAAGTGATATTTCTGTTAACTATAGATACTTAAATACTGTTGATTCAGATGGAACCAGACCATTTGCGTTTATCGCACCTGCTTCTGGAAATTGCCCTGCAAAAGTTGCTGGAAACGTTAGAGCTTATTGTGGTGAATTGCCAAGTACATTAATTTTCGCTTTAAACGATGAATATGATGTTGACGGCGTTGCAAATCCATACTATGGGAAAAAATCGTCGCAAAGTCATTCAACTGCTGACTTAATTCCTGATGCAGTTAATCTAGAAAAAGGAATTGCTTTTTCTGGAGTTGATCGTAATGTCGAGTTAAATATTTTAAATATTGTTTATAAGATCAATAAAAGCATTGATTTAAATATATCGCTATCACAAAAATTTGAAGAATTAAGTACGGGATCTGATTCAGATCATTCCGCATACAATCTTCAAAATTTTGCTAGAACTGACTTAAGGTCGGGAACCAGTGCTAGCCCTGTTACTCCTGCATCAACTACTACCTGTTGGAATATTTCTTGTGAGTCTATATTCGCGGATTCAAGCAAGAAAGAATTTGACGATAAAGTTACTGAAATTAGAATTCAATCAAATGAGAGCTCGGATATCAAGTGGATTGCCGGTCTTTATAATTATGAACGAAGAATTGAACAATTTGATATTGCCTTTCAAACAGGTCAAGAGCCAAATGTAGCCAATAATAAACTTTGGAGATGTGAAAATCTAGACGGTACTTTAGCTGATTCCGAGTATAATTCTTCAACTCGCACCTACCTTTGCCCTCGACTAAGTGCAGTTAGTTTTTATACTTTAGCTCATGGTTATAAGCAAAATAAATCATCACTTTCTAATGATGCGATCTATGCAATGATTGAGTTCGAAGCTGGTGATGGAGTTTCACTTTCTTTTGAAATTAGAAATCAGAAAGAAACCAAACATCAAATTGAATACAGAGAAGATGGAGGACTAAATGGCAATATACTATCTACTAATAGAAACAATATCTATAATTCAAATAGATTAATTGAAAAATCAGATTATTCTGGTGTGGTTTCATTTAATCAAAAGAAAACTTGGGAAAACACTCTTCCTAGAATCACATTAAAATATCAATCTGATGAATATAATAATTTGTATTTAATTTATTCTCAAGGGGTAAAGGCAGGTGGTTTTAATGGTACTTTAGGTAGGTTTTTATTAAACGGTGTGGAGCAAGATCGCTCTGAGTACAAACAAGAAACTTCGGTTAATTATGAATTAGGCTATAAAGGGGTTTTTGATGATGGTAAAACTTTATTCAGTTTGTCTTTATATAAAAACGATATAAAAGATATTCAGACTTCTCAGGCACTCTCAGCGATTTTACCTGGGGGTAGTAATACAACTTCTATAGTGGTAAATCAATCTAACGGTTTAACACAAGGCTTAGAAATCGAATTAAAAGCTATTGTTACAGATTCAGTGTCTATTAATTTTAGTTATGCCACAGTTGATGCGCATTTTACTAGTGGGTATGACCCAGTATTAGCTCAGGTTAATTTTATACAAAATGGATGCACAGTGGTAGCAACTACAAATTTCTTAACAGGTAATCCTACATGTGGTGGTGTTGAATTTACTGGAACTGAGGCTCAAGTAAAGCAATATGGTTCTATTAAAAACAAAAAATTTGCATTTGTGCCTGAATACACCGCTTCACTCTCAATTAATGTAAATGAAGAAATGGATACTAAATCATCTATCAATTATTCGTTATCTGCTACTTTTGAAGATAAAAAGTTTACTCAAATTGATAATTTTCAATATGTTGGTGCAGTGACTCTGCTAGATTCAAAAATTTCATTTATTATGGATAAAGTTACTTTATCTATCTTCGGAAAAAATATTTTGAATGATACTACTCCCATTTTAGCCACAAGGTGGTTTGAGATTGGTGCTGCTAGTTCAGGCGCAAATCCAACAACTGGGTCAAGAGGTAGGGCGTATTTTGTTGCTCCACGAAGAGGTGCTTCGTATGGTATTGAGGTAAATTATAATTTCTAATTATAATTAGTGTAGGGAAGCCAGCTTGATATGCTGGCTTTTTTATTTGTGGGTATGCTTGTTTAAAAATATGAAAAAATTAATTAATGATTTAAGTTTAGTGATTGCAGCTGATCGCTTGTTGGTGGGTGATATGATTAGTTCAGTGTATTATTCTGATGTGTTTTATGAGGTTAAGGATGTGAATGTGGTTGTTATGGTCGCTTCTGCTGAAGAAGTTGAATTGGTGGTTAAGTGTTGTATTAGGTATAAGATTGGTATTCTGAGTCGTGGTGCGGGTTTGAGTTACACTGGTGGGGTAGTTGCTGAGGGGTTGGTTGTTCTTGATATGAGTTTGATGGATAAAGTGTTGTCTGTTGATGTGGAAAATGGGGTGGTGGTAGTTGAGGCTGGTTGTAGTTGGAAACATTTGTTGGGTGAGTTGTCTGTGCATGGAGTGAAGACTAGGTTTTGGGGAACATTGAGTGGAATACATGCTACTGTTGGTGGTTCTCTGAGCCAGCATTCATTGTTCTGGGGAAGTGCTCGTTATGGTTGTAGTGCAGAGTCTGTGTTAGGGTTGGAAGTAGTATCTGGGTTGGGGGAAAAGTTAAATGTTGGTTGTTTGGGTAATGGTAGCGCTGCTTTTCGTTGGTTTGGAGTAGATTCTTGCGGTCTTTTCCTCGGTGATTGTGGTGCGTTTGGTGTTAAAACTAAAGTTGCTTTAAGATTAGTTTCAGACTCTCTTTATACAGATGGTGTTTCATTTGAGTTTAAACATCGCTCATCTTTTTTGAAAGCCTTACAGGCTGTGGCAAATTCAGGGATTGGAACTGAGGTGGTTGGCTTTGATCCTTTACTACAACAGGCAAGATTAAAACGAGAAAGCTTAGTGTCTGATTTGAAAGTGGTTAGTGAAGTTGCTAAACATGAAAAGTCAATTTTACGAAGTTTATGGTCATTGCTTACTTTTGCGTTTTATGGCCGAAGAAAGTTTAGCCCTGATTGTTACCAATTACATGTATTAAGTGAGCAATATAGTAGAGCTTCGCTAAAAGAAGATATCAAGCAATTACATTCACTTGCTTATGCTCATGGAGGAAATAAGCTCCCCACCATTATACCGAAAGCACTTCGGGCCAACCCTTTTAGTCCTTTAAATAATATGCTTGGGCCACAGGGCGAACGATGGTTGCCAATTCATGGGATCGTAGCACATGGCGATGCCGAAATTGTATGTAGCGAGCTTGCTGATTTATTTGTTATGCATGCTTCTGAAATGCAAAAATATAAAGTTACCTATTCTATTTTATTTAGCGCACTCGGTTCTCAAGGCGCTGTTATAGAGCCAGTATTTTATTGGGAAGATGAATTGTATGCTATACATGCAAAATATATTGATACCGGATATTTATCTCGGCTACGTAAGTTTCCTGCTAATCCTGATGGTAAATTATTGGTTTTACATTTAAAAGATAAAATTATTGCTATTTTTACTAAGTACCATGCGGTTCATTTTCAAATTGGTAGAAGCTATCCTTATTTGGTAAAGCTAGCACCTAGTAATGCTAAACTTGTTCGGGATATTAAAAATATTCTTGACCCACACAATGTAATGAATCCAGGGGTATTAGGACTTTAATCAATTATCCAATGTTGGTAGGTATTTCCCTTTCGTGAAATAGTGCCTTGAATAGGTGTTTTTTTCCCTTCTATTAATGATTTTAAGGTTTCTACTATGATAGGGAAAGCTAGTTGATTAAATGGTATTTCATTGAGATTTACCCAGGATAGAGAGGCAGTTTCATCGCAATATTCCTCGGTTTTTGTATCACTAACATAATGATGATACACAACAAAAATCTGATTACTGGTAGGTAAATTATATAAAGCAAATAATCGCGGGTTCTGTATGTTTACGCCTGCTTCTTCTCTAGTTTCTCTGATGCAGGCCTCTTGAAGTGTTTCGTAGTTTTCCATAAAGCCTGCAGGATAGGTTAAAAAACCTTTGCGTGGCTCAATATTTCTTTCGCAGAGTAAAATTTGCTCATGGCATTGAATAATACAACCGACTACTATTTTAGGGTTGGTGTAATAAATGGTATTGCATTTTTTGCAAATATATCGCTCTTTGGTGTCATGGGCAGGTATTTCAAAAACCATTGCATCTGAGCCACAGGAAGAACAATACTTCATTTTAATGACTCATAGATTTTTTTAGCGATTGGCTTACTAAAATCAACACCCATCTGATCAAATGAATTAATCTGAAGCAATTTACCAAATAGAAAGGTGCGTAGTTCATAGTAGCTGATTAATGCCCCAAGTGAAAATGGATTAAGAGATTCCAATTGGATATGTGATGATGGTTTATTCCCTGGGCAGTTTTTTTCTGGCCGAAGATCGTTGTGGCCATCTCGTAATGCAACTTGTTGTGCTCGTGCATGAGCAAGTAGCCAAAGGTGATTATCGGTAAGTGAGTGTTCGGGTTTTTTAATGGTTATAAATTCTGATGGAAAAAGATGGGTACCTTGAAATAAAGTTTGGAATAATGAATGCTGGCTATCAGTACCCAATCCCCCCCAAATTATTGGTGCTGTTGATGTTTTGATTTTTTTTAATGAAGTTGTAATAGATTTTGAATTGCTCTCCATCTCTAATTGTTGAATGTAAGGTAACAATAGCGCAAGCCTGGTTTCGTAAATAAATATAGCCCTTGTCTGATATTTTAATAATGTGTGATAGAGGTAATCTAGCATTGCTGATCTCAAACTTGGATTTTTGTTAAGCAGTTTCTTTTTCGTAATCTCATCACTAGCTTGCGCTCCCTCAAGTAATTGAAGGTAAGCGTTTTTTCCAAAGAGTGATTGAAAGATAAATGAAACTGGGGAGAAAATGCTATATCGGCCTCCAAGCCAGGTTGGGTAGGTAAAAATAGAATCAATATGAAATCCATTAGTTTTGGCCAGCTCTGGGTTTGCGGTTATGGCAATAAAATCTTCCTTGTGAAAAGATTTTTTCCATTTTTTTAATATGGATAAATTTTGAAGAGTTTCGTTTGTCGTAAATGATTTTGAATTTACAATTACTAAGGTTGTGTCAGGTTTTGAATTTGAAAGAGCATGTGCTAATGGGTGGCCGTCAACATTTGAAATAAAATAAACGGTGTAAGACTTCGTTATTTGTGGTTGTTGGTAGCTTAAGGCATTGCAGAGTAACTGTGGCCCTAGTGCGGACCCACCAGAACCTAAGTGAATAATAGTTTCGATTTTTTGTTTTGCGTGTGATTGATATTTTTTGGTAAATAGCAACTCAGCAGTGGATAGAGATTTAGATATTTGAATTTCACCTTGTATCTGTAACTCTAGATTTTTCTTAATCCGCTCTATACTGGCTGATGATCTTATTGAGGTAAATAATACTGGTAGTTTTTCAGTGCTATTAAATTCAAGCCCCTTAAATAATTTGGTAATAGCATCGTATATGGCACGCTTTTTTAAAAATGATTCGCATAGCCGTAAGCTGACGGAATCTATATGTAGGTTATTGGCATAGTAATTAATCGCAGGGTGATTATGTGATATTAATAATGATCTCTTTCTTTTTTGATTGTTATGAAGTTTTGCAAGTCCAAATCTAATGATTTTTCTAGTGTGACTTAGAATTGCTTGTTGATTGGTATCCATAGTTTTCTTATGTATTATTATAGCCTTGCCATGTTAGAATAAAATTTTAATATATAATTTAATCTATTACAACACAACCTCACCATTTGTTTTTTACCGACCCACTTAGTTGTATTGTCGCAAGCCAGTCATTGTTACATGGCGACCGGGTAGAGTTTGTCACTAGCTCTGAAAACTTTAATCAATCTTATGTCATAGATCCATTAAAGGTACCACAATTACTTGAATCTATGACTGACGAATTGACCATATTGTTCGTTGCGTATGCTGAAGTTTCCTTAGCGGATGAAAAACTAAAAACGCGGATCAAGGATTCTTTATCTCGTTTTAGAAAAGGGGAAATATCTTTTGGATTACAATCTTTGATACAAGTATCATTTATAAGATTAGAATGCGTAACGCTATCCAGCATTCAAAAATTAATTCGTTCTTGCTTTGACCATAATGAATCACCACTCTCTTCATTGACACTTTCGCGTTGTTTAAGCTGCCAAGATAGGTTTTTATCTAAAGAGCTGGCGCATCAGGTAATTGAACAAAAAATCAACCAAAGATTGTCTGCATTAGGTAAAGAGGATTCTGACTCAAATATATGGATATATGATTTTCCAGAGGGTACTTTTCACTCGTTATATATGTTTGCTAAACAAATGTCAGTGCGATTTGCAAAATGTATTGTTGCTAAAAACCAAAAAGCCTATGCCTATTACAGCGTTTATGAATTAAAAAATTACGATGAAATAAGTTCTAATAGTGTTTGGTTTGCTTCAACTTCATTAGGTGGGTTTGGTCTCGCTAAGCACACTACGAGATTTTCAGCTATGTTTTCAAATAGTAAATTAGTATCACCAGTGCTTGTTAGTGAGCTAACTCCTCGGTATCTTACGGTATCGGAATTTGAAATTACTGAATCCAGACTCTATGAAATCGCGCTAGCTGAGCCCTATGGATTGGGAAATCAGGATCCAATAATTGTTTTTTCCTGCACCATTTTTGATTATTACCCTGACGGTAAAGTTATTACTATTGTGTTCTTAACTAGCAATGGGGAAACCTTAAAAGGATTTATATATAATAGTGACCATTCTAAACAACTACTCCGTCATTCGGTTGGTGAAAAAGTTACTGTGCGCGCAAGAATTGTTTTTTCTACCGCTTCTTCAACACCACAATTGGCATTGGTATCAATAGAATAAAAATTAAATGTTAGAAACAAAAATAACTCTTAAAGAACTGCACACTCGCAGTGTGCACTTAGGCAAAAGAATAGAGTCATATTGTGCTATGTGTAATCAATCGGTAAAAGAAGATCGGCTAAAAGCTATAGTAACTCAGTTAGAAAATTCAGAACACTGGGAAAATTTTCAACTTCTTAAGGCTTTAAATCAGGAAAAAGTTTCTATAGAACTTGCCCTTACCGTAATGAACTCCCTACGAGTCAATCATCAGTATCTTTTGGATTTTATCTCATTATCGTTGCAGGAAAATGATGAGTCGTCTATTGAAACTTTACGAGAAGACTACCAAAAATTAATTACACATCTTGAAAAAGAAGAATTACACCTGCTTTTTTCCTTGCCCCATGATTCACATAATGCGTTTTTAATTATCAAGCCTGGTGCTGGTGGCACCGAAGCCCAAGATTGGGCAGAAATGTTGTTAAGAATGTATTTGCGTTGGTCAGAATCGCATAACTTTACCACCACCTGTACTGATATGCAAATGGCCGAAGAGGCAGGTATTAAACACGCGACCGTATTAATAGAAGGGTTCAATGCCTATGGGTGGTTGCGCACTGAACATGGTATTCATCGTTTGGTGCGTAGATCTCCATTTGATTCAAATAACAAAAGACACACTTCATTTGCTTCTGTATCAGTTTTGCCAGAGCTAGATGACTCGGTAGAGGTAACCATTTCTCCAGCTGATTTGAGGATTGATGTGTATCGAGCAAGTGGTGCAGGAGGGCAGCATGTTAATAGAACTGAATCTGCAGTTAGAGTTACTCACCTTCCAACTGGATTAGTAACACAATGTCAAAGTGATAGATCACAGCATAAAAATAAATCTACCGCTTTAAAACAACTGCGCACACTTCTTTATAATCGTGCGCTAAAAGAAAAACAAAATGAAGTTGATTCAATGAAGGAAGAGCAACATGATATAGAATGGGGGTATCAAATACGATCCTACGTATTGGATCAGTCTAGAATTAAAGATTTGCGCACTGGATTAGAAATAGGCAATACAAAAGCTGTACTTGATGGTGATTTAGATGCTTTTATTATTGCATCGCTTAAAATGAATGTATCAAAACTGCATGAAACAATTGATGAATAAAAAAACTTACATACTATAACTTGCTATGGATGACTCAAACCATTTATTTAAAGACAGGTTAGATAAGATCAAACAATGGTTGATTGATTCTCCGTACCCTAATAATTTTAGCAGAACAACCGAAGCTGCTGAAATACCAAGCTTATATCAGTTAGGCAATGTTGAAAAATCTTACTCGCTTGCCGGAAGACTAAAAGCTAAGCGAGTTATGGGTAAGTCTAGTTTTTTTGTACTAGAAGATTATAGTGGGACAATTCAGCTCTATCTTTCACATGCTGTACTTGAAAATTATGATAGCTGCGTGCATTTTGATGTTGGGGATATTGTGGGAGTACAGGGTACGATCTTTGTTACTAAAACCGGCGAGGTAAGTTTAAAAATTACTTTTTGCCAACTCTTGAGTAAATGTCTGATACCGCTCCCAGAAAAATACCATGGATTAAAGGACGAAGAATTACGGGTTAGAAAACGATATCTTGATTTAATCATGTCATCAGAGAGAAGAAACTTGTTTAAGACGAGATCCTCGATTGTTACTGAAGTACGAGATTATTTGCACTCATTGGGTTTTTTAGAAGTTGAAACACCCATGATGCATCCGATCGCAGGTGGGGCAAGTGCAAAACCCTTCGTAACATTTCACAATGAGTTAGAACAAGAAATGTTTCTTCGTGTCGCCCCAGAGCTCTATTTGAAAAGGTTGATTGTGGGAGGTTTTGAAAAAGTTTTTGAGTTAAATAGAAATTTTAGAAATGAAGGGGTGTCGACTAGACATAATCCAGAGTTTACTATGGTGGAAATGTACCAAGCCTATGCTGATTTTAACGTTATGATGGATCTCTGCGAAAGTCTTTTTGCCCATGTAATTAAAAAATGCACTACCCAATCATTAGGTCAGACACCGTTATTCCCATGTAGGAGAGTTACTATGGAAGAAACTGTGGAAACAGCTTGCCCTACGCTAATAGGAAAAACTAGAGATACGCAAGCGTTACTATCGTATTGCTTGACTCAGGCAATTCCAGTTGAGTCTCATTGGGGTAGTGGAAAATTACTTTGTGAAATTTTTGAAAAAAAAGTAGAGCACACCTTACAAGCACCAACTTTTGTGACTCATTACCCGCTTGAAGTTTCACCACTTGCGAGAACCAATGATGATGATCAGGAAGTAACCGATCGCTTTGAGTTCTTCATTGGTGGTAGAGAAATTGCCAACGGATTTTCTGAGCTTAACAATCCAATTGATCAAGAAAATCGTTTTAAACTGCAACAACGGTTAAAAGAAACAGGTGACAGTGAGGCGATGCCTTTTGATCAAGATTATATTACTGCATTGCAATACGCTATGCCACCAACCGCGGGCATGGGAATTGGTATTGATCGTTTAGTTATGGTGTTAACTAATAGTCCTTCAATTAGAGATGTTATTTTGTTTCCTTTGGTTCGTCAAGACCAATCTTAAGCGCTAAGTAACTTGCATAACCAGTAAATGTTGATGGGCTAATATCTTTCAGTATATTTTGTAAATTATATTTTATAAGCATGTCTTGGACATCGTCTTTGGTAAGTTGTTTTCCTCTGCTTTCTTTTTTGATTATATCATAAGCATTTTCAATGCCTATTTTTCGCATAGCAGTTTGAATTGCTTCGGCAATGACTTCCCAATGATTATCAAGTTCTTTTGCCATTAATTCTTTATGAACCGAAACTCTAGATAGACCGCTCAGGAGATTGGAAATACCTAAATATATATGTGAAACCGCCACTCCAAGATTTCTCATTTTAGTAGATCCTGATAGGTCTCTTTGGAGGCGAGAGCAGGGAAGTGATCTGGAGAGATATTGCGCCATACAAATGCCTAGTTCTACATTTCCTTCTGCGTTCTCAAAATGGATAGGGTTAATTTTATGAGGCATGGTTGATGAACCAACTTCGTTTTTATTATTTTTAAGTAATAAGTAACCATAGCTACAATATAGCCATAAATCAACACAGGCATCCTTAATTATTGTTCCAATACTAGATAGATGTGAAAGAGCTATTGCAATATCATCATGAGAAGCAATTTGAGTTGTGTATTGAATTGGAAGTAATCCAAGATTGGAAATAAATGTGTTATGACTGCGGATAGTTTTCTCTGCGTCTTTTTCGAATAAAGCAAAGGTTGCGTAGCTCCCACTTGCACCGGTAATTTTACCGTAGTAAGAACATGTACTAAATTGATTGCTTACGCGCGTCAGCCTGTCCGCATATACAGCCATCTCTTTTCCAAAACTTGTTGGAGTTGCGGCCTGTCCATGGGTACGAGCAATCATATAGGTATCATGTTGCTCATGTGCTAGAGCAACAAACACACCAATTAAGGTCTTTACTTGTGATTGTATTATTAGAGAAGATTCTTGCAAAATCAAGCTATAGGCAATGTTGTTAATATCTTCCGAAGTTAACCCGATATGAATTTTTGGCGCTATTGAAGCGAGATGAGCAGGTAGTGACTGAGCAATAAATAGTTCAGTCGCTTTTACATCATGCGCTGTGATTTTTTCAATTTCTTTAATTTTGTTTGCACTTTGAGTGTCGTAATTGATTACAATTGCTCGTAAGAAAATTTTGTCTTTTTCGCTTATTTCAGGAGATTGGAAAATCAACCACTCAATTTCAACGAACAATCTTTTTTTTATTAATCCATACTCACTGAATAGTAATCGCATGCTATCCGGAATACTATCATGGTACCTTCCATCGATTGGGCTAATTGCTAGAAGGGGATTCATCTTGTTTCTTTGAAAGCCATGTTATAATTTTACCTTATGGTAACGAAAAATATAAGAATAGAAAAGGATAGTATGGGCGAAATGGAGGTACCTCAGCATTGTTTATATGGTGCCACAACGATGCGTGCAGTACTGAATTTTCCTATAAGTGGAAAATTAATGCCAGAACCCTTTATTCGTGCGTTAGCAATCATTAAATCAGTGGCCGCTAAAACCAATCACCAACTTGGACAATTGGATAGTGAAAAATCTCAAGCAATTCAAGAAGCATGTGAAAAAATTATTCATAAGCAACTAGAAAACTATTATGAAAACTTTCCTATTGATGTGTATCAAACAGGTTCTGCCACAAGTTCAAATATGAATGTTAATGAAGTGATTGCAACACTTTGCAAACTGCAAAACATACCAGTTCATCCAAATGATGATGTCAATATGTCGCAGAGCTCAAATGACTGTGTGCCAAGTGCAATTTCTATATCTGCAACCATTGAGGTGTATCAATGCCTGTTACCCGCACTTACTGATCTTGAGGAAACCATAAGAAATAAGGCTTCCGACTTAGCGGAGGTGGTTACTACTGGCAGAACTCATTTAATGGATGCGATGCCGGTTACCTATAAACAAATTTTAGAGGGTTGGGCGGCTCAAGTTTCAAGTGCCAGGGATAGAATTACAGATAGTTTGAAGAGATTGGTGCAGATCCCTCAGGGCGGTACAGCAGTTGGCACTGGAATTAATGCCCACCCACAATTTTCTTTACTATTCTGTCAAAATTTAAGCGAGAAAACAAACATCACATTCAGTTCAATGCAGTCTAAATTTGAAGGTATGAGCGCAATAGATCATCCAGTTGAGTTGAGCGGTCAGTTAAACACTCTTGCGGTTACCTTGATGAAAATTTCTAATGATTTACGTTGGATGAATAGTGGTCCACTGGCTGGCTTGGGTGAAATCAACCTCCCGGCACTTCAGCCAGGTAGTAGTATCATGCCAGGAAAAGTTAATCCGGTAATACCAGAAGCGACTACCATGGTTTGCGCACAGGTTATGGGGTATCACCATAGTATTACGATTGCAGGTCAATCAGGTAATTTTCAGTTGAATGTCATGCTACCAATGGTAGCATATTCGTTATTAACTTCAATTGCCATACTGGGAAACTCAGCTCGATTACTTGCCCATCAGTGTATTAAAGGGTTTACAGTAAATCATGAAAAAATTAATGCCTCACTAAGCGCTAACCCAATACTTGTAACTGCGTTAAATTCGGTAGTAGGATATGAAACAGGGGCTAAAATTGCTAAAACAGCATATAAAGAAAAAAGACCTGTTATTGATGTTGCTTTGGAGTTAACCAAGTTGAGTAGAATAGAGCTAGAAAAATTATTAGACCCAATGAAACTTACTAAAGGAGGAAATCCATAACCTAATCGGAGACTTTATGAAAAATTCTTACAACACTAAAACTACTTTAACAGTGCATAATCGTGCATATAATTATTTCTCATTACCAAAGCTTGCTCAGCAGTACCCTTCTATTAATACTTTGCCATTTAGCTTAAAAATATTACTTGAAAACTTATTGAGAAATGAAGATGAGATTTCAGTTATGAAAAAAGATATAGAGTATTTAGCAAAAATTGATTTTAATGACTTCCAAGAACGAGAAATCGCATTTATGCCTGCTCGTGTTGTGATGCAGGATTTTACTGGCGTGCCAGCTGTTGTGGATCTCGCTTCAATGAGAGATGCTGTAAGTATGTTAGGGGGAGACCCTAAAAAAATCAATCCAATCGCACCGGTTGAATTGGTTATTGATCATTCGGTCATGGTTGATCATCATGGAAGCGCTCAAGCGCTTGATCTAAATAAAAAATTAGAATATAAAAGAAACCAAGAGCGATATGAGTTTTTGAAATGGGGCGCGAGTGCATTTACTAACTTAAAAGTAGTCCCACCGTCTACTGGTATCGTGCATCAAGTTAATCTTGAATTTCTTGCCAGAGTCGTCTTTCAACATACCAATAATAATCAAATAGATTTATATCCCGATACTGTTGTCGGCACTGATTCTCACACAACTATGATTAATGGATTAGGTGTGCTTGGATGGGGGGTTGGTGGCATTGAAGCTGAAGCAGTAATGTTGGGTCAGCAAATTAGTATGTTAATCCCTCAAGTTATTGGGTTTGAACTGAGTGGTAAATTGTCAGAAGGAGTTACATCAACAGATTTAGTTTTAACTATAGTAGAACTATTAAGAAAAAAAGGAGTAGTTGGAAAATTTGTTGAATTTTATGGAACTGGACTTTCAAGTCTTTCACTTGCTGATCGGGCAACTGTTTCAAATATGGCACCCGAATATGGTGCAACCTGCGGAATATTTCCTATTGATGCTGAAACAATTCACTACCTCACTTTAACTAATCGCTCACAAAATGATATTGAAGTAATTGAAGCTTACACAAAAGCACAACAATTATTTTATGACCCACTTACTAGTCAGAAATTAATGTTCCATGACACCGTTCGTTTAGATTTAGCGTCTGTTGTACCTTCAATTTCCGGCCCAAAACGCCCACAGGATAGAATAACTCTTACGCAAGCTAAATCTGTGATTCAAGAACATTTAGGTAATAACAAAAAAAGCGCATCGGTTAAGCTACGAAGTGGTAAACAATGTACTATTCAAGATGGCGATATTGTTATTGCCTCGATAACATCATGTACTAATACTTCAAATCCAAGCGTTATACTCGGTGCGGGATTGTTAGCTAAAAAAGCCGTTCAAGCTGGGTTACTCGTGCCCCCAACGGTAAAGACTTCGTTAGCTCCTGGGTCACTTACCGTGAGAGATTATTTGCAACGAGCTTCGCTTCAAGAGTATTTAGATGCGCTTGGTTTTAATATTGTCGGCTATGGGTGTACTACCTGTATTGGTAATAGTGGGCCTATTGATGAACAGATCTCAAAAGTAGTCCAAGAGGAAAAACTTTCAGTAGCTGCTGTGTTGTCAGGTAATAGAAATTTTGAAGGAAGAATTCACCCAGATGTAAAAATGAACTTTCTAGCTTCACCCCCACTGGTTGTTGCCTACGCACTTGCAGGCAGGAGCGATATAGATTTTGCAAATGAACCAATCGGAATTGTCAATGGAAAAAAAGTTTTCTTAAAAGATATTTGGCCTACAACTGCTGAGATTAATCATGTAATTGAAAGCTCGGTTACAAAAGATTTATTCCAGCAGGCATATCGCAACATATATGACGGTGATGAAAGCTGGAAGTCAGTTGCGACAACACATGGATCAAGGTATCAATGGAACAACGATTCAACCTATGTACAGAACCCACCATATTTTAAGAATATGACAATGCAACCACCTAAACTTCCGGAACTTACTGAGGTAAAGGTACTTGCAAAACTTGGAGATTCTATCACCACTGACCATATTTCACCGGCAGGATCAATAAAAGCACAAAGCCCAGCTGGGGTTTTTTTAACACAGCATGGTATTAATAAAGAAGATTTTAATTCGTATGGGTCTCGTAGGGGCAATCATAAAATTATGATGCGTGGAACCTTTGCGAACATCCGATTAAAAAACTTAATCGCACCTGACACTGAGGGTGGAGTGACAGTGTATCACCCAACTGGAGAAGTCATGTCTATTTATGATGCATCGGTCAAGTATCAAGAATCAAACACCCCATTATTAGTACTTGCCGGTAAAGAGTATGGAAGTGGCTCTTCTAGAGATTGGGCAGGTAAAGGTCCGTTTTTACTTGGGGTACAAGTGGTAATCGCAATTAGTTATGAAAGAATTCACCGTTCAAATTTAGTTGGAATGGGAATACTTCCTCTTCAGTTCAAACAGGGTGATTCAAGTGAGAGCGTCGGTCTATCGGGAAAAGAAACTTTTACCTTTTCTCAAGTCACTCAGGGTGCTAAAGAGTTAACTGTGACTGCGGTTGAGGGATCGCAAAAAAAAGTATTTAATGTTTTAGTAAGGATAGATACCCCTATGGAATGGGAATATTATAAAAACAGAGGTATTCTGAACTATATGGTTAGAAAGCTTACTGCTTAGTTAGTATTTGTGTAATTGTTTTCAGCCCTAGCAATAACTGAACCACCTAAACAGTGGGTGTCTTGATAGAATACGACACTTTGTCCCTGTGCGACGGCTCGTTGAGGGTTTCTGAAACTTACCTGTAATCCTCCATCGGAATGCTTGCTAATCTCGCATGATTGTTGGAGTTGTCTATAACGAATTTTGGCTTCGGCGATCTTTGGGGGGGCCGCATAGTTTTCTTTGTGTATCCAATGAGGCTGGTTCGTTATTAGCGTGTCGTAATACAGGGCAGGGTGTTCGCCTTGTACGACATAAATAGTATTTGTCCCGATATTTTTTTTTGCAACATACCAAGGTTTTTCTTTTGCGCCACTCACTCCACCAATCCCAAGTCCGGTTCGTTGTCCAATAGTGTATAAGACACTCCCCTCATGTTCTCCTATAATCCTACCACTTTCCAAGCATTTAATTTCACCTTTTTGCGTGGTGATAAATTTTTTTAAGAATGGCCGAAAATTTTTTTCACCGATAAAACATATTCCTGTGGAATCTTTCTTTGCGTATGTGTGCAATCCATGTAATTTAGCCAAGTCTCTAGTTTGAGATTTATGAGTTGTTGCTAAAGGAAACTTAATTATAGCAAGTAATTCTTCATTTAAGATATATAAAAAGTAACTTTGATCTTTCGATTCATCTGAGGCACGGTGTAATTCATATCTACCAGCAACATACTGAATTCGTGCATAATGTCCTGTTGCAATTGAGTCCGCACCAAGTAACCTTGCCTTTTCTAGCAACACCTTAAACTTAATTTCTTTATTACAAAACACATCTGGATTTGGGGTGTACCCCTTTTGGTAAGAATCTATAAAATCTAAAAAAACTTCACGGTAATATTCTTTAGTGAAATTACAAGGGTAAAAAGGGATATTTAAAAAAGTGGCTATTTGTCTTGCGTCTGATAAATCACGATCTTGGCTACATGGAGAAAATACCTCTTCTTCCCAGTTGGTCATATGCATACCAATGATATTATTTCCTTGATTGCGCAACAAGAGAGCGCTCACTGAAGAGTCCACTCCTCCAGAAAGTGCTACTGCGATAGTGCTCATTTTGATATTTTACCTGAATTTTAAGGGATTTATTTTTGAATTAATAGCAACTCACTCTTGTGCTCATTTGTTGTGCAAATTGTATCCGCACTTGGAGGAGGTTGGTTTATAATATACATTAAAAGTGGAGTTACGTTATGCAAGAATGGGATGATCCAGTGCTACATGCACTAAAAGAATTTAAAGAAACGACAGGAGCAGTAGAAAAAGCGCATAGAATTTCAGATTTGCCTAGTTCTTCTGAAAGGATTTGTGTGGATGACAAAAAAATTATCAATTGTAGAGCTGATCTAAATCAACTCGTGCCATTTAAGTATCAATGGGCCTGGCAAAAATACCTTGATGCTTGTGCTAACCATTGGATGCCTCAAGAGGTAAATATGTCTGCAGATATTGCTCTGTGGAAATCAGATAATCTTACTCAAGATGAAAGAAGAATAGTGGAAAGAAATCTCGGTTTTTTTTCTACAGCGGACTCCCTAGTTGCCAATAATTTGGTTTTAGCTGTGTATCGTCATATAACTAATCCTGAATGTCGCCAGTATTTGCTCAGGCAAGCGTTTGAAGAAGCGCTCCACACACATGCCTACCAATACTGTATTGAGTCATTAGCGATGGATGAAGGGGCTATTTTTAATATGTACCATGAAGTCCCCTCTGTTGCCAAGAAAGCTATGTGGGCTTTTCCTTATACCCAATCTTTAGGTGATCCACTCTTTCAAACAGGTACCACTGAAGCAGATCAACGATTATTGCGAGATCTAATTGCGTTTTATGTAGCATTTGAAGGTATATTTTTTTATGTTGGGTTCGTGCAGGTGCTGTCAATGGGTAGAAGAAATAAAATGACTGGAACTGCGGAGCAATTCCAATACATTTTGCGTGATGAGTCCATGCATCTTAACTTTGGTATTGATGTAATTAATCAAATCAAATTAGAAAATCCACAATTATGGACAAATGCTTTTAAAGAACAAATGAGAGGTTTATTAGATGAAGCCGTTACTTTGGAAATTGAATACGCAAAAGATACGATTGGTGGCGGTGTTTTGGGCATGAATGTGGAGTCGTTTGATGGATACTTGAAGTTTATCGCCAACAGAAGGTGTAATCAAATCGGCTTGGCTGAATTATATCCAAGCACAAAGCATAACCCATTTCCTTGGATGTCAGAAATAATTGATCTAAATAAGGAAAAGAATTTCTTTGAGACTAGAGTTACCGAATATCAACTTGGAACATTAAACTGGGAAAATTAAAAGACCCCACGGTTAAGACCTCGATGTAAAAAGTAATAACTCAAACCAACTGAGAGAAAACAAAACATAATTAAAAGACTCACGATTGTAGCTATTGAAAAATCTGTTATGCCATATACGCTATATCTAAGACCATTTACAGCAAATAAAATTGGATTGATATGGGCTATAAAACTCCATAGTGGCGGTAGCATGGAAATTGAAAAAAACACTCCTCCGAGATAGGTAAGAGGGGTCAGAACAAAAGATGAGATAATGCTCGTGTCATCAAAACTCTTTGCATAAATCCCATTTATCAATCCTAGAGAAGAAAAAATTAAAGCAGTGCAAAAACAAACAAAACAAAATAACACTGGGTGGAGTATGTTGAAATTGATAAATATAGATGCGGTAAGGAAAACGATTAACCCAACGAGTAAACCTCGCGCAATCCCCCCAGCTAAAAAACTTAACGCTAAAATAGATGCTGGTACTGGCGCAATAATTAACTCCTCAAGATATCGTTGCAATTTTGCACTGAAGTATGACGCCACAGTGTTTGCGTAAGAATTGGTTATTATTGCCATAAGTATTAAACCGGGGGCGATGTACTCAGCATAGGTTAACCCTTGAATTATACCCACTCTAGTACCAATCAAAGTCCCAAAGATAATGAAATAAAGGCTTGTGGTAATTACCGGCGGAACTAAAGTCTGTACCCAGATTCTTGCGAATCTTCTTACCTCTCTAAGCAAAAGTGCAATGAGCGGGTTAAATAATAACTCAAAATCACTCTTACTGCGCATCGTTGCTCATTCGTAAAAATACTTCTTCTAAATCACTTCGTTGAGGTTTAATATCGCGAACCTCAACCCCTTGACTTGACAAAATTGCACAAAGCTCTGTGTAGCTAGTGCTTTGTGGCGCGTGCATGGTGATACTATGATCATTTTGCTCAATTATTTTTAATGGATCTTGAAGGGATATAGCTTTATTTTTAGAACAATGTATTTTTAAAACTCTTTCCTTGAGTAGGCCACTAACTTCAGACATAGGACCTTGAAATTTTATAACCCCATGATTGATAAATCCAACTTGCTGGCAGAGTTTTTCTGCCTCTTCCAAGTAGTGAGTGGTTAATAAAACGGTGGTGCCTTTCAAATTAAGGTCAGTAAGATAATCCCAAATACTATGCCGTATTTCAATGTCAACTCCTGCAGTCGGCTCGTCTAGGATAAGAAATTTAGGATCGCTAACCATTGCTCGAGCAATCATTAAGCGTCGTTTCATACCCCCACTTAAGTTTTTCGCTATAGCTCTAAATTTGTCACCAAGCCCAACAACTTGTAAGATTGCACGAGCCTTTTTAATACCTTCATGTACAGAACTCCCATGAAGACAGGCATTGGTTGCTACTATTTCTTCAACCGGTTCCCACATATTAAAATTGAATTCCTGAGGCACAATGCCGATTTGTCGTTTACACCACAATCTGTGCTCGGCTTGATTTTTGCCAAATAAAGAAATCGTACCAGTGTCCTGTGAGATTAGTGAGCTGATGATACCTATCAATGTGCTTTTCCCAGCACCATTTGGACCTAATAGCGCATAAAATTCACCTTCAAGCACTTCTAATGATAGGTTTTTTAGTGCAACAGCACCATTCCATTGCTTCGAGACTGAATTAACATTTAAAGCAATCATCATTATTTATGTATTATACTTTATTATTAAAAACCGCTACTATGTGATATAATTTTTATAATAAGCACTTACGCTAACTAAAACTAAAAATAGGAGCAATAAGTTATGACAATGGAAAAAGCACAATTAAAAAATAAAAATTCGAGAAGGTCGTTTATTAAATCCGCAGGTGTTTCGGGGATTGCAGGGGCGCTCATTGCTACCCAATCAACAGCTAGTGCGGCAGCTATTGCGGATTCCTCCATTGTGCGCTGGAGGCTTGCATCAAGCTTTCCGAAAACGCTTGATACAATCTATGGTAGCGCTGAAGTATTTGCAAAACAAGTTGAGATTATGTCAGAAGGTAAATTTATTATTTCTGTTCATTCCGGTGGTGAATTGGTTCCACCTTTTGGGGTATTTGATGCAGTGAGTCAAGGAAGCGTAGAGGCTGGTGCCACAGCAGGGTATTATTATTTTGGAAAAAATGACGCACTCGCTTTAGATGCTGCCGTACCATTTGGATTAAACACTAGGCAAATGAATGCTTGGATGTTTGATGGTAATGGCTTGTCGTTATTACGCGAATTATTTGCAGGTTACAATATCATTAATTTTCCCATAGGCAATACTGGGGCGCAAATGGGTGGATGGTATAAAAAAGACATCTCTTCCATTGCCTCGTTACAAGGTTTAAAAATTAGAGTAGGTGGGTTTGCTGGAAAAGTATTGAAAATGTTAGGCGCAGTACCTCAAAATTTACCTGGCGGTGAGTTATATCAAGCATTAGAAAAAGGAATTATTGATGGTGCTGAGTGGGTTGGTCCTTATGATGATCTTAAACTTGGCTTACACAAAGTCACCAGTCATTATCTATATCCGGCCTGGTGGGAGGGATCTACCCAACTTAGTTTATACATTAATAAAAATGCATTCATGAAGTTACCTAAATCATACCAACAAATCGTAGAAGTTGCCAGTGCTTTTGCGCATATTGATATGACTGCGAAATATGATGCCAGAAATCCAGACGCCCTTAAAGAAATTATCGCAAAGGGAACTATTACCAAGCTAACTCCAAAACCAATTATGGATGCCGCTTACCAGGCTTCGTTAGAATTATATGCCTCTATAGCAAAATCAAACCCTCAATGGAAAAAAATCTACACTGACTATCAGAAATTCCAAAAAAATACCGTGAGTTGGTTTAAGTATGCTGAGCATGGATTTGATAGTTACATGCAGAACAAGCTATAAAATTGACTATGAATCTAGCACTTAAGATCACTAGGGTGATTGATCGGTGTACAGATTTCGCTGGCTGGGTTGCGGTTATATGTTTAATCGGTGCTTGTTTGATTTGCAGTGGAAATGCAATTGTTAGATATAGTCTTAATCTAAGTTCAAATGCCTTTCTAGAAATACAATGGTATTTGTTTGCTGGTGTGGTAATGTTTGGGGCTCCGCAAGTTTTTAGATTGGGAGAGCATATTCGAGTCGATATACTATATTCAAAATATAGTGAACGCACTCAAGTGTTGATAGATTGTTTCGGCATTGTTTTTTTTCTACTCCCAACTATGACATTATTTTTCTATCTTTCATTTGGGATTTTCATTAATAAGTTGGTTAGTGGTGAAATGAGTCCAAACGCTGGTGGGTTGTTGCGTTTTCCGGTTTGGTCCACTTTACCAATTGGTTTTGCATTGGTTTCATTGCAAGGTTTTTCTGAGCTAATTAAACGGTTAGTGTTTTTACGTACTGGGCAATGCGACTTTTTTCAAAATGTTAGAAATGTGCAATAAAGGAAAATTTTGAATGGAATATTTTGCACCCGTAATGTTTATTGGGTTGGTGGCAATTCTATTGATTGGATTTCCGGTTGTTTTTAGTCTGAGTGCACTTGGCTTGTTTTGTGCTGGAGTTGCCATATACTTTAAGTGGTTTCCAGAATCATTTTTATTAAATTTGCCATTAAATATTTTTGGAATTTTATCAAATGAATTATTGCTGGCAATCCCTTTTTTTACTTTAATGGGTGCTATTCTTGAGCGCTGTGGTTTAGCTGAATCGCTACTTGAATCGCTTACCCAACTCTTTCGTAACACTAGAGGAGGGTTAGCCTATGCGGTCATAGTAGTTGGATTCATTCTCGGAGCTATTACTGGAACAGTTGCTGGTCAGATCATTGCAATGGCTATGATCTCTTTACCTATCATGATACATCACAACTACAATTTACGATTTGCCACTGGTGTATTAGCTGCTTCAGGAACAATCACCCAGTTAATCCCACCTTCCTTGGTTCTGGTAATACTCGCAGACCAGCTTCAAATTCCGGTAAATGCTATGTATCAAGGTGCATGGGGGCCGTCAATCATTCAAATGTTGCTTTTTTTAGCCTTTACATTTTTTTGGTCCTTATACAAGCCACAAGATTTACCGATAATCCCTAGAACAGAAAATTCCTTACAAGGATACCTGCTCATTAAAAAATGTCTAAAAGATATTGTGCCAACTTCAATCTTGATACTTACAGTTTTAGGAAGTATGGGTGGTTTACCTGGCATGAGTTTTGCAATCGCAACCCCAACGGAAGCTGGTGCGCTTGGTGCGCTTGGTGCGATGGTGCTTGCGCTGTGCTATAAAAAACTCACGATACAATATTTTAAAGACGCAACTATAACCTCAATGAGATTGACAGCGATGGTTGTATTTATTTTAATTGGCTCAAGAGTATTTTCATTGGTTTTTCAAGGAGTAGATGGTAATGAGTGGGTGGAAAAATTGATCAGTGAGATTCCCTATGGTCAACTAGGGTTCTTGATTGCAGCAAACCTACTGGTTTTTGGACTTTCATTTTTTCTAGATTTTTTTGAAATAGCATTTATTGTCCTGCCTTTATTAGTTCCAATCGCGGTAAAGTTAGATATTAACTTGGTTTGGTTTGGGGTAATGATTTGTGTGACCATGCAAACTAGCTTTATGCATCCTCCTTTCGGTTTTGCATTATTTTATTTACGGGGAGTTACTGACACACTCTTTAAGCAAAAAATAATTTCAAAAAATATAAGCTCCAAAGATATGTACCTAGGCGCGATTCCGTGGCTTTGTTTGCAATTGTTATTAGTAGTGTTAGTTATAGTTATTCCAGAAATCGTAACCATATTTTTAGACACTGAAAAAATTATTGATGTAACTACCATCGATTTAAACACGGATCAAGGTGGATATGGCTTACCATCTAGCGATCCCTATAGGTGACTTGGCATGGAAATACATTTTTTCACTAGTCTACTCTTCTATTTATCTTTAGTCGCAGTCCTTGTCCCGCTCTTAGAGCGGCTTTTTATAAATAGAACCGTGGGATTTATTTTTGCCGGTGTTATTTTTGGACCAACCTCAATAGCAATAATTGCTGAGTATCTACCTGCAATTAAAGATATCGTTGTCGTGGAATCAAATACAAACCACATGATTGGTGAGCTCGGTATCATTTTTATGCTCTTTATGATTGGATTAGAGTTATCAATTCCAAAATTAATTACTATGCGTGCTTGGGTCCTGGTCGATGGAAGTTTGCAAATATTTTTATCAATTAGTCTTCTAACTGTTTTTTTTATTCTTAACGCCTTCTCATTATCAGAAAGTATTTTTTTAGCAATGGCACTTTCTTTTTCATCTACCATTGTCGTGGTTGCGTATTTAGAACATATTTCACAATTAGGAACTATGGTCGGACAAAGAATACTTTCTATTTTACTGTTTCAAGATTTATTTGTAATACCCACCCTTGTGTTTTTAGAACTTTTTGCGAGTTCAAGTCAGGTCGGTGTTGAGATAGTATTGACAATCTTAGAAGTCGCGCTGATTTCTTGTTTTGTAATTACTGCATTATATCTTTTAGGAATTAAAATACTTAATCCAATTATGAGAGTTTTAATATTTAAAAATCAAACTGATTCCTTTTACGCATTATTAATGCTTGTCTTATTTGGCATGATTAGTATTTGCCAAATATTTGGGGTTTCATCTTCTTTAGGTGCGTTAGTTGCTGGTCTGTTATTTGCAGAAACCGAGTTCAAACATGCTATCGCTTCAGTAATTACTCCTTTTAAGGGCCTGCTTTTAGGTGTTTTTTTTATTTCTATTGGGATGTCAGTTAATCTTTCAATGTTGATAGAGAATCCTCTTACGATTTTATTTATACTTCTCGGTGTTTTAACGATCAAATCAATTGTAATAATTTTTGTTGGAATGCTTAGATATAAACATTGGAGTGATTCAACACGAATGGCAAGTGTGCTTTCTCAAGGCAGTGAGTTTTCACTAGTGGTGTTGTCTATCACTTCACAATTGCATCTGCTTTCTGGAGCAATAGTGTCTATTGCATATCTTGTCGTGGTTTTCTCGTTAATTAGTATTCACCCAATTGCTAATTTAGTTTTTAAATATTTTAATGTAGATAAAGTGGAGGATAGTCTTAATCATCAAGAGATCAGTAACCATGTAGTACTAGTCGGTTTTGGCAGGGTGGGTCAACTTATTGGTACTACGTTAAAGAACCAAGGCATTTCGTTTATTGCATTGGAAAAGGACCTAGATAAAATCAAACAGCTAAAAGTTAAATTTCCCGAATTATACTATGGAGGACCAAACCTTCCAGGCTTGATTTCACGAATGAAAATTAGTGAAGCGAAAGTTGTAGTATTAACTATGGATAACGCAGATTCAACTTTGGAGACGCTAATCCAGGTAAGAAAAGAGAGCAAAAGCGTAAAAGTGATTGTGCGAGCAAAAGATGAAAAACACGCAAATGAACTGAGAAGGTACGGTGCAACTATATTAGTTACTGAAACATTTGAAATGAGTATGCAGTTATTATTTACAATCTTAGATTCATATTCATTTCCAGAATCGGGAATACAAGAGTTGCTCATGCAACAGCGTGAGGTTCATAATAATAGCATTGAAAAAAAAGACTAATAGCTAATAATTAAAGCTAAATGACAATGGTGGGTCGTGTAGGAGTTGAACCTACGACCAACTGGTTAAAAGCCAGCTGCTCTACCGACTGAGCTAACGACCCGATGTGTGGTGAGGGTTTATTTTATCAAATAAATATCTGTTACTGTCCTTTTTCAGTTTTTATTTGTGGGATGTTTTCTGGGTCTAATTCGTGCAAAAGTTGTAATTGTTTATGGATAATTACCTTTTCATTTTCATTGCTATTCTTGATTCGCAAGGCTAGTTTTAGTTGTTGGTATGCGCCTTGAATGTTTCCAGAAGCAAGAATACTATTAGCAAGCAATAAATGGTACTCTAATATTTTTCCTTTCACTAAGCTACAATCAGCGCGGAGTTTAAAAACCATTTGATCGCGGAGATAAATAACTCTTTTACTTGAAGTTGGCAATGCGGCATACTCAACCGTGCTACAAAAATTAATGGTATCCTTTGTTTCAATATAATTTTGTGCAAGTAGAATTCTTGCGGGTGTAAAGTAAGGGTAGAGCGATACGAGTCTTTTTAAAATTGAAATTGCTTTAGAGAATTCTTTCTGATCATAGTAATTTTCAGCTTGGCTATAGAGTAGGTACTCATTGTCTGGATCAGTTGCGATGGTTTTTTCATAAAATAAATTAGATTTAGCATAATTTTTATTTCGTTGATGCCACATAGCAATAGAGTAAAGTTCAAATGAATTCAGTGATTCATTTTCTTGGGGTAAAGCAATTTCTTTCAAATCATCTAATGCATGTAGTCGTACTTTTATATATGGAAACCAGGTGTGTCGAATAGTTACAGGTATGTTAGCAGAAGTTTGATGTCCAGTTCTTAATGCAATTTCAGCAATTCTAGTTCCCGAATTAGGATGTGTGCTTAAATACTCTGGTACTTGACTTCCAGAAGTGAGAGATGCAAGTAGTTCATGAAACTCTAACATTCCTTTTGGGTCATATCCTGATCTTGAGAGATATTGGAGTCCAAGCAAATCTGATTCCTCTTCTTGTTTCCTAGAAAAACTTAGTTGCTTTTCCGCGCTTGCACCTAGACTACCGAATAGCAGAGCGTTTCCAATAGAGCTATTTGTAGTTTTTGAACTAGCACTGGCAAGTAACCCTGCAATGATACCTGCAATAAGTAGCCCGGAATTTTTACTTGCCTCTTCTTTTGCGCTTAAAAGATGTCTTTTTGCAACATGTGCTAACTCATGTGCTATTACTGATGCCAGCATATCTTCAGATTTTGAATTGATTACCAATCCATAGTTTAATCCAATATAACCACCGGGCATTGCAAATGCGTTGATGGCTCTGCTCGCTACAATAAAAAAATAGGTTTCTGAGTCCGATTCGTTGCTAAACTCAACACTCGAAGAAATTTTCATCCCTAACTGCTGAATGTAAAAATCACTAAGTGGGTCTTGGATAATACCATTTACTCGCGCTAAGGCAAGAACATTCACGAGCCCTAGTCGTACATACTCCTGACTGCTAATTTGATTGTCTGAGGATTCACCTATTTCTGGAATATTTGAAGATTCTAAAAATGACGATGTGCTATACGAATTCACGGAGAAACATAACGCTGAAAAGTACAGAAATGAAATCATGACCCATTGGTAATGCCTGTAAAAATGGCGTTGTGCCACCAACTTAGAGTTTAGTATAAAATACTTATGTATCAAAAATGTTTAATCCCTAGTCCATTTTACCAAACTATTAACCATGAAGTTATCAGGCGCGCAAGCTTTACTAGAATCTCTAAAACAAGAAGGAGTTCGTTATATCTTTGGATATCCTGGTGGGGCAGTGCTCCATATTTATGACGCGATATTTCAACAAAAAGACATTACCCATATTTTAGTTCGGCATGAACAAGGCGCTACCCATGCTGCAGACGGTTACGCTCGTGCTACAGGTAAACCAGGGGTAGTGTTAGTAACATCTGGACCTGGTGCTACTAATGCAGTCACAGGAATAGCCACAGCATACATGGATTCGATTCCTATGATAATCATTTCTGGTCAGGTCCCTAAACCTTTTATTGGATCAGATGCGTTTCAAGAAGTAGACACCCTTGGAGTAACTCGACCTATCGTTAAACATAATTTTTTAGTTGAATCAGCTGAACAAATTCCAGAGATAGTAAAAAAGGCGTTTTATTTAGCTACCACTGGTCGGCCTGGTCCTGTAGTAATTGATATACCAAAAGACACAACGGATCCAAAAAAATTGATTGAATTCATCTATCCGAAAAATGTATCACTAAGGTCATATCATCCAAATAGCAAACCAAGCTCCAATGAAATTAAGCTTGCAATTGATATTATTTTGAATGCTAAAAAACCAGTGATCTACTCTGGTGGTGGAGTTGTGCTAGCAAATGCCTCACAAGAATTGCGAACGCTAGTTTCGAAACTCAACGCTCCAATTACGAGCACCTTAATGGGTCTTGGAGCATTTCCAGCTTCAGATAAAAGATTTCTAGGTATGTTAGGTATGCATGGTACTTTAGAGGCAAATTGGGCTATGCACGAGTCAGATATGGTGTTGGCTATTGGAGCGCGGTTTGATGATAGAGTCACTGGCGAGGTGTCACAATTTTGTCCCTTTGCGAAAATAATTCACATTGATATTGATCTTTCTTGTGTCGGTAAAATCATCCAACCTACAGTGGCTCTAGTCGGTTCTGCTAAGGAAATTTTACAGCAAATACTTGCGCAGCTTCCTGAGAATATCCCTCCAGAGCGACTTGAGTCATGGTGGAACTCCATTGATCTATGGAGAGCAAAAAAATGTATGGATTACCAATTGAGCGCTGAAGTGATTAAACCTCAAAAAGTTATTGAAACTTTATGGGACATCACAAAAGGGGAAGCGTTTATAACATCTGATGTGGGACAACACCAGATGTGGGCTGCGCAATATTATCATTTTGATAAACCTAATCGTTGGATAAATTCAGGAGGATTGGGTACCATGGGATTTGGCCTTCCTGCTGCCTTGGGTGTTAAACTTGCTTTCCCACAAGATATTGTCTGCTGCGTTACTGGCGAAGCAAGTATAATCATGTGTATTCAAGAACTTTCAACAGCTAAGCAATACCAATTACCAATTAAAATAATAAACCTCAATAATCGCTATATGGGTATGGTCCGCCAATGGCAAGAGTTTTTTTATAATTCTAGATATTCCCAATCATATATTGATGCACTTCCAGACTTTGTGGCTTTGTCAGAAAGTTTTGGGCATGTTGGAATGCAGATAACAAAACCTTCACAATTAGAGCAAGGTCTTCGAGAAGCGCTCGCTAGACATGATCAATTAGTTTTTGTAGATATACTTACCGATCCTTCTGAGAATGTTTACCCAATGATTGAACATGGCAAGGGTCATCATGAAATGCTTGTGGCTCCAACTAACAGAGAGTTGGCTTAAGTATGGAAGATAAACAACGGTTTACTATTTCTGTATTACTTGAAAATCAACCAGGCGCGCTTGCACGAGTGGCTAATCTCTTCTCAGCGCGTGGTTATAATATTGAAGCGCTAAATGTTGCTCCTACAACCGACCCTACATTGTCACATATGACAATTACTACTATTGGCAAGTCTTCAATACTTAAACAAATTTGTAGTCAATTGGAAAAACTTATAGATGTGTTTTCACAATGTAGTGTTAGTACGGAAAATGCTGAACTAAGAGAAATTGCACTAGTATTAATTGCAAATAACGAGTTAGTAAAAGATGCTATAATTAAAAACTGCATTAACGCAAATGTTGTTTATAGCCTTAAAACGCGAGGAGCAAAAATAATGATTGAAATTTACGGAAACAGCGATACAATAGATTCTATAATTAAAACAATGGATAAAACCAATCTTATACTGGTGGCACGGAGCGGCGCGTTAGCGTTGCCTTATGCTGGGTATAATAATTACCAAGAGGAAAAACAATGATACAAGTAAAATATGATAAAGATGTTTCAAAACAGGCGTTAGCATTGCTTAAAACTAAAACTGTATGTATAGTTGGTTTTGGTTCTCAAGGGCATGCTCATGCGGCAAATCTACATGATTCAGGTATTAGCGTAGTTGTTGCGCTTAGAAAAGAATCTGCGAACTGGAAACGGGTTTCAACTTTTGGTATTGAAGTTGCAGAAGTTGCTAGTGCAGTAGCAAAAGCTGATATTATTATGATTTTAGCACCTGATGAAAGTCAACGTACAATTTATAAATCCATGATAGAACCATACTGCAAATCTGATGCCGCTCTTGCGTTTGCTCATGGGTTTAATATTCATTACGGACAAATAATTCCTAAATCAACTTCAGATGTTTTTATGGTCGCTCCAAAAGGCCCAGGACATCTTGTCAGATCTACTTTTAAAGAGGGTGCTGGTGTTCCTTGTTTGGTTGCGGTAAATCAAAATCATTCAGGACAAGCCCTTGATCTTGCCTTAGCATATGCCGTAGCAATTGGTGGGGGGAGGAGTGGAATTATAGAAACGTCATTTAAAAATGAAACAGAAACTGATCTATTTGGAGAGCAAGCTGTGCTTTGTGGCGGCCTAACTGCCCTAGTTCGTGCTGGATTTGAAACATTAGTTGAAGCTGGCTATGATCCCGAATTGGCGTATTTTGAATGTCTACATGAGCTTAAACTTATTGTAGACTTAATGTATGAAGGAGGCATATCTGATATGCATTATTCAATCTCTAATACCGCAGAATATGGTAGTCTCACACAAGGACCTGTTTTGATTGACGCTAAGGTCAAGCATCGCATGAGGCAAATCCTAAATAATATTCAATCAGGGTCTTTTTCTAGAGATTTTATTTTAGAAAATCAAGCTGGGGCTCCAACTATGTACGCTATGCGCAGGATGCAATCTGAGCACCCTATTGAAATAATTGGAAAAAAATTAAGATCCATGATGCCTTGGATTTCTAAAAATAAAAAAATAACTGAAAGAAGTGAATAATCTTTCCGGATCGAGAAAGCGCCAAGTGTTATTTTGGCTACCTAATAGCATAACTTTGTTAGCGCTATTTTTTGGATTTCAATGCATTGTTTCAGTTGTGCGTGCGCAGTACGAGATCGCAATTTACTTTATGCTTTTAGCTATGATCGCTGATTTTATAGATGGAAGAATTGCACGATGGTTAAATGTGCAGAGTGATTTTGGTGCAAGTTTCGATAGTATTTCAGATACAATAGCTTTTGCTTTGGCCCCGGCATTACTTATGCACCAATGGATTCTTTCTAGTTTAGCAAACTATGGGTTTAAACCATTTTTTTCTTGGGCAATTGCGTTTTCATATTTAGCATCTGGAGCGTTTAGATTAGCTAGATTTACTAGTGTAACTGTTGTTGATAAGAGGTTTTTTCAAGGTTTACCTTCTCCAATCGCCGCGCTTACTGTTGCTTCTTTTGTAGGTCTCTCAATCGAACATCAATGGTCGCAAGAATTTTTAATTGTCCCATCAATTGTAATTACACTTGTCTTGGGTTTTTTAATGGTCAGTAAATTTCCATACTATAGTTTTAAAGATTTGCGATTAAATAATCGCGTTCAGTTCGGTGGGTATTTATTTTTAGCTGCTTTACTAGTACTAATACTGCAAACACTTTACGAGTATGCTTTATATGACACGATATTTTTAGTCACCTTGATTTATATTACATCTCCTTTTATTCTCTATTTGAGAAGAAGTATTAAACGTCCTTCAGCTTCTTAAGAGTTTTCTTAATTATTTTTAAATCACTCCAAGCTTTGGCTTTTTCTCCTGGTGATCGTAATAAATAAGAAGGATGATAGGTGATAATTAATTTTGACAACTCTGGATCACCATACGTATGGACAGATTCTCTCAATGTAGCCAAGGATATTTTTTCGGTAAATTTATTTCCTAATAATGATCTGGCTGCCGTAGCACCAAGTGCAACAATAATTTTCGGGCTAATTTGTCGCAATTGCGACTCTAAATAATGCTTACAAGCTGTAATTTCTGATTCTAATGGTGTTCTGTTATTGGGTGGCCGGCATTTAACCACGTTACAAATATATACTGACTCTCTAGTTAGATCTATTGCCTCAAGCATTAATGTTAGTAATTGACCGGCTTTGCCAACAAAAGGCAACCCTGTTTTGTCTTCTTCTTCTCCCGGTCCCTCACCGACAAAGACGATGTCTGCAGATACATTGCCAATTCCAAACACCACTTGATTTCTTGTTTTGGATAGCTCACAGTCATGGCATTGGCTGGCGCGCTGGTAAAGGTCATCCAAAGTTTTCAATCCACCAACCTCTGTGTGCTTTTTTGTGTGCTTTTTGATGGTGTTAAGTGAGATAGAGCTATTTTTATGAATTTGAGAAACCTCACTTATCTGTGGTTGGTTAGGTTCAAATTGAGTTAACCATCTGGCATTTCCAAGTCCAATCGCATTATAGAATAACCTGCGTCTATTAGATTCCATAGGTTGCGTCAAATTGCGCATCTTGGGCATGGACTTTTTGCTCATGGAGAGTTAGTTTATTAAGAGCATTAATATAGGCAAGCGCTGATGCGGTAATAATATCAGTATTAGCACCTTTACCGTTGGTAATTACGTTATTTTTTGATAAACGCACCATCACTTCACCTATTGCATCAATCCCGCTGGTAACATTTCCAATTGAGTAGAGGAGTAGGGTGGCTTTACTTTGCACTAAGGATTCAATTGCGGCAAAAACTGCAGCAACTGGACCATCGCCAAATGCACTCGATGATTTTTCAACTCCTTGATCAGAAAGAGTTATAGTGGCATGGGCTGGTTTGCTACTTTCAGTTTTGGCCGATAGAGAAATAAGCGAATATCGTTCTTCTTGTATCTGTGATTGCGTGACGATCGCCTGAAGATCAAAGTCAGTAATTTCATGTTTCATATCAGCCACTTCTTTGAATTTTAAGAACGCACTATTTTTTTCTTCTTCATTTGTGAATGTAACTCCCATCTCTGAAAGTTTAGTTATAAATGCGTTTCGTCCAGAGTGCTTGCCAAGAACAAGCTTATTTGAATCCCAACCCACATCTTCTGCCCTCATAATTTCATAGGTTTCTCTATGCTTGATGACTCCGTCTTGATGAATTCCTGCTTCATGCGAAAATGCATTCGCTCCAACAATTGCTTTGTTGGGTTGTACCATAAACCCTGTAACGCTTGAAATTAGTTTTGACATGGGTACTAATTGCGTTGTGTCAATGTTAGTAGCGCACTTATAAAAATCACTCCTTGTTTTAAGTGCCATTACTATTTCCTCAAGTGAAGCATTTCCTGCTCTTTCTCCTATCCCGTTAATCGTGCATTCGACTTGGCAGGCACCATTTGCAATTGCGCTCAAGGAGTTTGCCACTGCGAGTCCAAGATCATTATGACAGTGCACTGAGAATATCGCTTTATCGCTATTAGGTATTCGTTTTATAAGTAGTGCAATTAACGAACCAAATTCAATTGGTGTCGTGTAGCCAACCGTGTCTGGTATATTTATGGTCGTTGCACCTGCATTAATGACAGATTCAATTACCTTGCAAAGAAAATCGATTTCGGATCTTCCAGCGTCTTCTGGGGAAAACTCAACATCATTAGTGTAATTTCTGGCAAGTGATACTGATTGAACTGCTCGTTCCAATACTTGCTCAGGAGTCATTTTTAATTTCCTTTCCATATGAATTGTTGATGTTGCAATAAATGTGTGGATTCTAAATATCGGAGCCACTCGCAAAGCTTCGTAGGCAGTAGTTATATCCTGTTGATTTGCTCGTGCTAAGCCACAAACTATTGAAGTGGTAATTTGTTTTGCCACAGCTTGTACAGAAGTAAAGTCTCCCTTTGAAGCTGCAGGAAAACCTGCCTCAATAATTTCTACTCCAAGTTTTTCTAACCCAATGGCGATTCTAACTTTTTCTTCTAACGTCATTGACGCTCCTGGGCTTTGCTCACCGTCTCTTAAAGTGGTGTCAAATATTTTTATCAATCTCATGTTTGTGTTCATAACTCTCTTCTCTGGTTTGTTTAATTTTAATTAGGTGATTAAATTTTTTAAAATGCAATTGCTGTGCTTAGCGTAAGCAGCACAGGAGGAGAGAGTAAAATTGCGAGGCATTGATCACAACCATGATTTTATCATAAAAAAAACCCACTAAAATAAATATTGAAATTAATTTTAGTGGGTTTTTAACACAAAGTTTACAACGAGACTTATTTACTTACTTTTTTACCTTCATTTGGGAGAACAATTTTTGCTTTTGAAACTAAATATTGGGAATACTCACCAATTTTCTTTTGCCTTACTTGGTTAAGAAGCTCTTCCTTAATCTCTTCATAGGTTTTAATTTCTCTGTCTCGAACACCTAAATTTTGGATAATATGCCATCCAAACTGGCTTTTTACGGGTTTTTTAGTAAGTTCATTGACAGAAAGAGCGGTTAAGGCATCTCTAAATTCTGGCACCACTCTGCTTGGCGCGATCCAACCAAGCCTCCCTCCATTTTCCGCTGAATTATCGCGCGAGTGTTTTTTTGCTAAGTCTGAAAACGGTTCTTTATTATTTAATTTTTGAACTAGATCATCAGCAAGGGCAGGGTCGTCGACCAAAATATGCCTAACTTCATACTCTTTCTTGTCTCTGCTGTAATCTTGATACGCAGAGTCTATTTCAGCTGGTGTGGGTTGGTTTTTACTTAAATAATCTTTTAATAAGGCAGTGATAAGCACCTTTTTTCTATTAATCGCGACTTCATACTCGTAATTTTTACCTTTAGCAAAACCACTTTTAGTGGCTTCTTGCACGAGAACTTCTTCTTGAACCATGGATAGTGCTAGTTTGTTTGGGTCAAGTGATTCTTGATCAACACCATTTTCCCTTAGATAGTCCCTATATCGATAGACTTCACCCTGGGTGAGAACTTTTCCGTTAATTGTCGCAACTGGTGCTTGTGGATTGAAATTGTCGGCTGGTTTTTCTACTGCTATCCCACTACTTGTTTGTAAGAATAACATAACAATTGCAAGTTGATTAATTCTATTTTTCATATAAAACTCCCATTTAGTTATTTTTTGGATGCCCCGCTTTAATGCTCAACGCATGAATTTCTTGCTTCATAAGTGAGCCAAGCGCTTGATAAATCAAGCGATGTCGTTCAATCATTGATTTTCCAAAAAAAGCTTGGCTGACTATAGACACTGCAAGGTGCGCACCTCCTTGAGATGCCCCAGCGTGACCTACATGATCTGCAGAATTATTTTCCACCAATAACGAATCAGGTGCAAAAGTATCTTGCAGTATCTCAGTTACTTTTTTAGTAATATCCATAAAAATCACTTCGAACTAATCGTTGCCCCTTTAGTATACAACCAAATCCCCTCAAATACAAGAAAGAATATATTCAAAATGATCATTCCAAATACTTTAAACCCTACCCAAAAATCAAAACTAAAGAAATAGGCAATGATAATATTAATCTCCCCTAAAAACAAGAAAAAAAACACCCAATGGATCAATACAGAGTCCCATTGATTTTTGGTAAGGTTGATTTTATTGGATAATAGCGCTTGCAGTATATTTTTTTTTCTAAATTTTAGCATCCCATACATTGCACCCGCAAAACTAAGATAGAGTACAGTTGGTTTTATTTGTAAGAAAATTGGATCGTCAAATAATAATGTGAAAACTCCCGCCACAACTACAAATAGTGTACTATAACTTAACATTTTAGGACATTGGTTTGTGCGTATTTTGTAATACAAACAAGCTAAAACCATAGACAGCATAAGCACTATCGTCGCAATATACACCCCCTTGATTTTATAAGCAACAAAAAAAAGAACTAGTGGTAAAAATTCAACTAAAGTATTTGCCATATTCTTTTGGTATAATCATAGCGTATATTTTACTGTTAAACATTGAACTCTTCCATTCACCAAACCTCACGAGTATTATCAGGTATGCGACCTACCGGCAGGTTACATCTTGGTCATTATTATAGTGTGCTTAAACATTGGGTTGCATTGCAGCATACCCAAGACTGTTATTTTTTTGTCGCTGATTTACACGCATTGACAACTGAGTATGAAAAACCTCAATCTGTTTCAGAACTAACCATTTCGATGATCTCCGAATGGATTGCGTGTGGGATTGATCCTGATCAGTGTGTTCTTTTTGTCCAATCTTGGGTGCGTGAGCATGCAGAACTACAACTGTTACTTTCAATGATCACACCTTTGTCATGGCTAGAGAGAATTCCGAGTTATAAAGATCAATTGGAAAATCAAAAAGGCAAATCTCTTGATACGCTCGGATTTTTATCGTACCCATTGTTACAAACTGCAGACATCCTTCTCTACAAAGCAAATGTAGTTCCAGTTGGCGCGGATCAAATAGCTCATATAGAATTTGCAAGGGAAGTGGCCCGAAGATTTAACTATCTATTTGGGGGTGGTGAATTATTGCAAGAAAAAACTGAGGATCTTCTAAGTGAAATGAAGCCGGTGATTCGTGAAGCGGTGCTTAAAGGCAGAAAACGCTACAGAGAATTTGGAGATTTTGAAGCGCTGCAACAAACCCGGACAATAATTTTTGAACAAACTTCATTAACGGTGAGTGATCGTGAGCGGCTACTTGGATTTTTGGAAGGGAGTGGTCAGAAGATACTTCCAGAACCAGAAGCAAGTATTTTGCCACAAGCTAAATTTCTTGGATTAGATGGTAAAAAAATGTCAAAATCAGCAGGTAATACCATATTGCTCAATGAGCATGAGAAAGGTATAGAGTATGCTTTTAGTAAAATGCCAACGGATCCAGCGAGAAAGCTAAGGTCTGATCCAGGTAATCCGGATAATTGTCCAGTATGGGAGTACCACATGGCGGTAAGCAATGAAGAAACTAAAAAAGAAATCAATTTAGCTTGTAGAAAAGCCACGATTGGTTGTGTAGATTGTAAAAAGAAAATAGCAAAATCAGTAAATCAGGATATCGCAATAATCAGAGATAAAATTATTGAACTAGAAGATAGAAAAGACACTATACGCGACATATTAAAACAGGGCACGATAAAAGCCACTCATCAAGCCAGCGAAACTATGGAGCAGATACGGGGAGTTTTTCACCTACTACAATGACTTTTAGTTCTGAAACACCTTTTGCGGTAATCAAGGGCGTTCCAATTTTGGAGATACCTAGCGATGTCTATGTACCTAGTGAAGCCCTGCAACTGACTTTAGATCATTTTTCTGGACCTATGGATTTGCTGATGTACTTAATAAAAAAGCAGAATATTGATATTTTAGATATACCAGTTGCACGAATTGCTGAACAATACGCAACCTATGTCAAAGTTATGCAAACATTGAAATATGAACTAGCAGGCGATTATTTACTCATGGCTGTATTATTAGCGGAAATTAAAACAAAAATGCTACTACCCAAACAAATTATTGATAAGGAAGAAGTTGACCCCCGATCAGAACTAGTTAGAAGAATAATTGAATATGAGAGATATAAAACTGTTGCCGAATATTTGGGTGAGTTACCAAGGCTTGAGAGGGATATCTTTTTGCCTTCTGTAGATTTTTCAAGAACGACTTTACCTAAGAAGCACCCACCAGTTGAGTTGGCTATGTTAGCTGAGGCATACCAACAAGTTTTACTAAGGCTTTCGCTAATTAAAAATTACACAATTGGAAGGGAAACGCTAACTATTCGTGATTGCACGACCATGATTATAGGAAAACTAAAAGCGCATCAAAAACAAACTTTTATTGAGTTACTTGACGCTCGGCTCGGGATTCTCGGAGTAGCGCTTTCATTTTTATCTTTGTTATTACTGACTAATCAACGCGTCGTTACAATCTCGCAGAATACCCCATACGGAGAAATTGATGTAGAATTACTTATTCAAAATTGGAGTTTGCCTACTTATACAAATACAGATGAATTGGAGATAGCTGAATGATGAGTCTTACTAAAATTGTTAAATCTCTACTTCTAGTTAGTGATAAACCGCTAACTATTGGTGAGATTGTTGAGTTACTTCCGGATCAAATAAAACAAACCGATACCAGTGAAAGCGCCGTTGAACAGAAAATTGAATTAAGAGTTAAAGAGTCAGTGATAGAACTCGTTAGTAATAACGACCATGATTGTTTGGTGCTCAAAGAAGTTGCGAGTGGATATCGGTATCAGATTGATGAGTCAATGTCTTCTAATATCTTAAAACTCTGGGAAACTAAAACCCATCGATACTCAAATGCACTTATAGAAACATTAGCGATCATTGCTTGGAAACAACCAGTCACTCGAGGAGATGTAGAGGACATTAGAGGAGTTAGCGTCTCGCAAAATATTTTTAGGGTGCTGTTAGATCGTGAGTGGGTAAAGGTTACTGGGTACAGAGAGAGTTTGGGAAAACCAGCGCTGTATGGCACTACAAAAGCGTTTTTGGATTATTTTAATTTGAAAGATATTAACGAGTTACCACCTTTACCAGAGCCGAAAACTATAGATGAACTTACTATGCGCGCCTCAGAAAAATCAGACGCACTGATTCAGCAGCCAAGTCAAGATGACCACAGCAGTGGCTAGAGCAATTTCTCGAATACTGCTTACTAATGATGACGGATATCGATCAGAAGGTATCCAAATCCTATTTCAAAAGCTATCAAAAGAGTACGAAGTCACTCTGCTTGCCCCCGATAAAGATAGAAGTGCCTGTAGTAGCTCTTTAACAACTAGAGATCCAGTGAGGGTAGAAAAGCATGGTAATTCAATTTTTTCATGTAATGGCACACCTGCCGACTGTGTTCATCTTGCGCTTTCAGGGTATTTTTCAAAAGATTTTGACACAGTGATTAGTGGAATTAATTTTGGAGAAAATTTAGGAGATGACGTACTCTATTCTGGTACCGTAGCAGGGGCTATAGAGGGAAGGTATTTGCCCTTTCCTACCATAGCAATTTCGCTGTGCGGATCTCCTCCGTCTCATTTTGATACAGCCGCCTCTATTGCAGGACAATTACTTCTAGATATCGAAAATAAATTTCACAATATTGGTAATGCGATTTTTAATGTTAATGTACCAAATCTACCTACTCAACTTATTAAAGGTGTTAGGTATACAAAATTGAGTAGGCGGGGGAAACCTCAACGCATGATTCAAAGTGAAGATGGTCGAAGTGAAAAAATCTATTGGATTGGGAGAGGAGGTGAATTGTTAGACAAACAACCGGGCACAGATTATTATGCAGTTAGTCAAGGCTATGTGTCAGTTACACCTCTCACTATTGATTATACAGACTATAGTTTACTTAATCAACTTGCCTCCCATGAGTAAGAAAAATATTTCTAATATGATCCAGTCAAGAAAATCATTAATTTCACATCTCTCAAATCATGGTATTAGTAACGCTAAAGTTCTTGAAGCGCTAGGTAGAATACCTAGGCATCAATTTGTCGAGGAGAGTTTACAAGCAAGAGCATACCACGATGTGGCATTGCCAATCGGACATGCACAAACCATTTCACAACCTTGGGTAGTTGCGAGAATGGCCGAGCTACTTTTTCTTCACTCTCAATCTGCTTACCCAGATTTAATATTTGAAGTTGGTACTGGTTCTGGGTATCAAACTGCATTACTTGCTCAGCTCACCAAACGAGTGGTTACTATTGAACGAATTTTTGCGCTTCATTCCCAAGCGCAACATTTGCTAACTTCTCTCGGAGTTGAGAATATAGAATGTCGCTATGCTTCTAGTCATCTGGCTTCAGACCATGCTCAATACGATGCGGTAATACTTTCAGCTGCAAGTGATGAGATTCCAGTAGACTTATTTAGTGTTCTTAAACCACAAGGGGTGATGATCATTCCTCTTGGCAATACAAAACAACAACTCACGGTACTTAAAAAAAATAAAAATGGAGTGGAAACCTATACCTATGAGCAAGTGGTTTTTGTGCCGTATCTAAAAGGAGAAATATAACAAATGATCTTTAAAACTTCAATGATGATTTTCTTATCTATGATTCTTGCAAATTGCTCGAATAATCAAACTTGGGATCCCTATCTGTATGTGGTAAAAAAAGGGGACAATCTATATCAAATTTCTTGGCAATTTAGAGTTTCACTAAAAGATCTCATCGCAGTGAATGGAATTAAAAATCCTGATGCATTGCAAGTTGGAACTAGATTACGAGTGAATTTTACTAAACAAGAAGTCCCACAAAATCTAGTGGTTAAGTCTATCCCTCAAAAAATGTTAAATGGCAATGCTAATACTGCCGAAGTATGGAAAAGTCCAGCCGCAGAAGGAGAGATCACCAATTCTTTTACAGGGAATAGCCCCAAAGACTATTCTGGGGTCTATTACAAATTGCCCCTTGCGTCACCAGTACGAGCTAGTGCGCGAGGTACAGTGGTTTACGTTGGTTCTGCGATAAAAGCATACGGAAATTTAATTATTATTAAACATTCAGATCGTTATTTGAGTGCTTATGGATTTCTAAAAACTATTTCCGTTGCCGAAGGTCAGCAAATAAAACAAGGGGATGTTATTGGCAATTCAGGCGCAACTATTGCAGGAGAGCCTGGGGTTCATTTTGAAATTCGTGAAGATGGTGAACCTAAAGACCCATCTCGATTACTTGGCACTACAGTTAGTTAGGGAAATAAAAGTAACTGTACTTTTCTATTCTCGCTCATAAGCACAAGATGGGTGCGACAAGCTGCGTCTGCTTTCATGCACTCAAAGCTTAACGAGCGTTGTTCAAGATAATTTTTTAATTCAAAACTTTCTTGAGGCTCACTCGAGCAACCCAGCACTACTATTGAATGCTGTAATAATAGAAGTTGATCTATTACCGCAGTGCCTTGGGTGATGCTAAATAGTTGCATTTCACTTAGTTCAGGTAACAATACCAAATCTTCTGAAGTCAATAAAAATGGATGTGTTAAAACTCTTCCCGATCGAAGTTCGACTTCACCTTTTCGATAGCGTTTAATTGTTTGTGATAGATTGGGTTGATTAAGTAGTTGCATAGTATAAAATAGTCTTCATACAATATTATAGTATGAAGAATTTTATAGGAATTGGTGTGATTGGGTACGGAGTGGTAGGTAGTGGGACTGTTGCTATGCTCTTGAAACAACAAGAGAAAATTACCCGATTGGTGGGTTTGCCTGTTCGGGTGGTAGCATTAGCCCGTAAGCAACAGATCAATCCTTTTCCTGAGCTTGATACTATTGATTTTTATCAGGATGTAGATTCAGTAATTAACCATCCAAATGTAAATATTGTGGTAGAGCTAATCGGAGGGACGAGCGAAGCAAACCGTATTGTTACTCAAGCATTACTTTTGGGTAAACCAGTCGTAACGGCCAATAAAGCGTTGATCGCAATGAATGGCCATTCTTTATTTGCTCTCGCCCGCACACACCAGACCGTCATAAAATTTGAAGCCGCAGTTGCGGGTGCGATACCAATAATTGAAATTCTACAAAGATCACTTTCTGTGAACACGATATCTAGTATTGTAGGTGTGCTTAACGGCACATGTAATTTTATTTTAAACACCATGCGCGATACAACTATTACATTTGACCAAGCACTTGCCTTAGCAAAAAAAAACGGTTTTGCTGAAGCAAATCCTGTTTTGGATGTTGATGGATCTGATACCTTGCATAAAATGTTAATTTTGGTTATGCTCACCCACGATGTTCTTATTCCATTTGAAAGCTGTAGTAGGGTCGGTATTACTGAAGTTGATATCCAAGATATACAATATGGCCAACAATATGGGTATCAACTTAAGTTACTTGCCAAATGTTTTTATGTTAATGGCGAGCTTTCAATACGTGTTGAGCCTACATTTGTAGATTCATCTTCTATGCTAGGACAATTACCAGGACCAATGAACGGCGTGGAGGTCTCAGGTAATTTTTGCGGAACTTTATTTTTTGCTGGTTCTGGGGCCGGCAGTTTTCCAACCGCCGCTTCAGTGGTCGCAGATTGTGTCTCCTTAGCAAAAGAGTTAGTCAGCGATGCCAGAATATCCAGTAGAAATCTTTTGCCCCAGCTTAGTAATCATGCAAATGATAATATAAATGCACCTTGGTTTATACGATTACAAGTGTTTGATCAGCCTGGAAGTTTAACCCAAGTTACCAATTTATTTGCTTCAGAGTCTATTAATATTGATTCTATTACACAAAATCATCAGTATGCGTGCCTAAATGATCAGGGGGTTTTCAGCGTGCCTATAATATTGATCACAGAGTGCATTTCACATAAACAATTAAATGAAATTGTAATAAAATTAGAAAAGTTATCTATCGTAACGCAGCGAGTAGTAAAATATCCAATATATAAAATACAATGAGAATTGAAATTCCTCAAGATGGTGTAGTTATACGGTGGCGGGAATACCTTGGACTGCCTCCTCAAGCAAAAGCTATCGGGCTTGGAGAGGGTAACACCCCATTAATCCACCTTGAACAGTTTTGTCAAAAGCACGAACTCGACCTTGAGTTATATGTAAAATTTGAAGGTCTAAATCCAACAGGCTCATTCAAGGACCGAGGCATGGCCGTTGCAGTTACAGAAGCGTTGCATAACGGCGCCAAAACTCTTCTCTGTGCATCTACTGGCAATACTTCAGCAGCAGCAGCAGCCTACGCAGCAAGAGCTGGGTTGGCATGTGTAGTGCTCATACCTGAGGGTAAAATTGCATCTGGGAAATTAGCGCAAGCCATTATGTATGGGGCAACTATCATTCAAATAAAAGGTAACTTTGATCAAGGAATGCAGCTCGTTAAGGAAATTTCAAGTGAACGAGATGATATTGCATTAGTAAACTCTGTTAACCCTATGCGTCTCGAAGGTCAAAAAACCGCTTCTTTTGAAATCACTACTTCATTGGGCCGAGCACCAGAATACCATGTGCTTCCTGTCGGTAACGCCGGCAATATTTCAGCTTACTGGAAAGGGTATGTTCAAGCTAAACAAATCGGTTTATCAGACAGTTTACCTCGTATGGTTGGTTACCAGGCTAGCGGAGCAGCTCCATTTATTCATGGAGCTATTGTTGAAAGCCCTGAAACTATCGCAACTGCAATTAGAATTGGAAATCCACAGTCTTGGCAATTGGCAAAAGACGCTGTCTCTCAATCAAATGGATGGTTTGGATCTCAAACAGACCAAGAGCTAATTGCAGCCTTAAAATATCTTTCAGAATCTGAAGGGATTTTTTGTGAACCAGCTTCTGCGATCAGTATAGCAGGCGTTATTGAATCATATAAACGAGGCGTGATAAAAAAGGGCGCAACAGTAGTCTGCACATTAACTGGAAATGGCTTAAAAGACACTGCCATAATCGATCAATATGACTATAAAAATCGTATTGCAGTGGTAGAGCCTGAGTATCATCAGATAGTCTCAAGATTTTGACTGCCCAATAATTTATAATTTCTCAATAAGAAAAGTAGTTATTTTTTTTAGTATCTGATTAATAGATTGATCGCCATTTATGACTAAATATTTAGTTCCATGATCTTTACATAAAGATTTGTAATATTTTGAGAGTGGTTGAGTTTCCTGATAATATACTTCTAATCTTTTTTTAATTGTCTCTGGTGTGTCATCTACCCGTTGGGAGAGTGGCTCACCTGTAATATCATCAGTAAAGGGTATTTTTGGTGGATTAAAGGTTGTGTGGTATGTTCTTCCTGAAGGTGAGTGAATCCATCTTCCTTCTAGTCTGCTATGAAGCGTTGCGTCACTTATATTAATTTCAATCACTGCGTCTAACACACAGACAGTGCTATGGAGTGCTTGTGCCTGTCCGACAGTCCTAGGAAAACCGTCAAGAAGATACCCATCATCATACTGCTTTTGTTTTAGCTCTTTGTTCATAATTTCAATAATAAGAGAGTCTGGTACCAGCGCTCCTGATGCCATAATCGCACTTAAGTTTTTTCCTAATTCACTGCCACTTCGTGATTCTTTTCTTAGAATATCACCGCATGAAACCTTAACTATCTTTAAGGTTTGACAAAGCAGATCTCCCTGTGTTCCTTTACCAGCACCAGGAGGTCCAAGCAGTAATATTTTATAGCCACGATTTCGGATTAATTTTTTCTTAACTTTAGGAAATAAAAATTGTTGATAATCACCGACGCCATCTTTAAAATGACTAAAAGCCTCTCCTTGTATCAAAGGGCTCAAGTATTTTCTGCATTGATTGGTGATAGTAAACCCATCGCTAGATATAAATGTAAGAGGCATCTTTTTTTCTTGATTAGCAATTTTGGATAGGTGTACACTGCTAACGCCCCAACGGTATGGAGTATTACTTTTTCTGACGATAATTGGCATTTTTCCAGAAATTCCTTGGCAAACCATACGGACAGCCTCTTGACCTAGTGCTTTTGCATGGATCAAATCAATATTTGAGGCAACATGCCTGGCTGATCTTTGCAGGTAATCAGCAATAGCGGTGTGGCATTTAAGGTGCAATTTACTTTCAATTAATTGTTCAATAAAGTTACCTGCTCCACCAAGCTGATGATGACCAAACGCATCCTTTGATAAATGCGTGCTTACGAATTTTCCTTGATCGTCGCGTACCCCTTCAGATACCACTACAGATACATATCCAAATTCTTTAATTTTTTCTGATACTGCGTTGAGAAAAGAACTTTGATTGAATGGTATTTCAGGAAATAGAATTAGTAATGGGACATTAAGTTGTTTGGTTTGCGCCAATCCAGCACTTGCAGCAATCCAACCAGCGTTTCTACCCATGACTTCAAGAATAAAAACCTTAGTTGAGCTTTTATGCATTGATGCTAGATCTAGTGAAGTTTCTTGTGTGCTTACTGCAATGTATTTTGCAACTGATGCGAACCCAGGTGAACAATCAGTAAATGGTAAATCGTTATCAATAGTTTTTGGAATATGCCCCACCTTCAACGGATAGTTTCTTAACTTAGCAGCCTGCTCAATTTTAAAACTTGTATCCGCGCTATCTCCGCCACCGTTATAAAGAAAATACCCAATATTATGAGCATCAAAAACTGTGAGCAATCGATCAAAAGACTTTTCATTTTTACTTGGGTCTATTAATTTAAATCGGCATGAGCCAAATACCCCCCCAGGGTTATTGCTGAGTCTTTTAATGACCTTTTCTGGTGTTTTTGTAACATCGACGAGTTGTTCGTCAAGCGCACCTAAAATACCATATTGCCCACAGTAAATTGACGCAATGTTTTTTTCTTTACGGGCTTGAAGGATAACTGCTTCTGCAGTTGCGTTAATTACAGATGTTACTCCTCCAGATTGGGCATAAAATAAGTTTTTTTTCATGAATGCAAGTTCCTAAGCTAGGTATCCAGCTAATAGTATAATAGCAGATAGAGTGTCGATTTACCATGCAAAATAATAATTTTGAAGAACAGACTATTAGAACAGTTATAAATGAAATTGTAGCTATAGGCATACTTGGAATGGTGATAGTATTAGCAATTAGCCTATTTTCGTTCTCTCCTTGCGATTCAAACTGGCTTACCACAACCGGGGAAAGATCAGTTAGCAATGTTTTTGGCAAAATCGGAGCATCCCTGTCTCACGCGCTTTACTTCTCTTTTGGTTTTTTTGCCTGGGGCTGGGTGATTTTGTTTGGATTGATCGGGGTGGGTAAATTACGAGGTGGATTGCAAAAAGAATATCTAAGTCGCGTTGAACAGAAATACGACCTAACTTTTGCAAAATCGCTATGGTTTCAACTTGCCACTGGCGCAATAACAATTTTTTGTCTAAGTGCGCTTGCGGCGATGCATGTAAAAACTATGCCCGACTATCTGCCAAATGAAAGTGGTGGAGTAGTGGGTCTTTTTGTCGCCAAGGTTAGTATAGCAATGTTTAATGAACTCGGCGCAACTGCGCTACTCTACTTTCTGGCGATAACCTCAGCTATGTTATATAGTGCCATGTCATTTTCAAAACTTACGTATTTTGTCGGGCATCACCTAATTCGTTTATATACAATATTACTTCAACGATATCAAAAACAAACAATTCCTAATGATTACCCTGAGACTCAAACATTTCGTGAGCCATTTACTTATGTTGAACCTGAGCCAGCCCCAATTCCAAATACCGAACAATCACATCCGCAATCAATCAATCAACCTGCCACCCCTCAAGCTCAATCCATACCAATACAAAAAACATTAGTCTTAGAGAAAAGCTTTATGGCGACGGATCAAGAAAAACCAAAGTTCTTAGTCCCGCCAATAACATTGATTCATGGTGGAGATAATATTAAAGTGCAACAAAATCAAGTTATGCTTGAAAAATTTTCACGGTTGGTTGAAATGAAACTAAAAGAATTTGGTGTAGAAGCGACTGTTGTGGCTTTAAAATCTGGCCCAGTCATCACTCTATTTGAATTAGACTTAGGTGCTGGCATTAAGGCAAGTAAGATCACAGGCTTAGAACGAGATTTAGCCCGCTCACTATCGGTTTCAAGTATCCGTGTTTTAGAAGTTATTCCTGGAAAATCTGTAATTGGACTAGAAGTACCCAATCCTACTAGACAATCGGTTTATTTGTCTGAACTTCTTGCATCGGAATGTTACCAAAATAGTAATGCATTGTTACCTTTAGCGTTAGGTAAAGATATTAGTGGAAATCCAGTGGTTTCTGATTTAGCTGAAATGCCCCATCTATTAGTTGCTGGAACCACAGGATCGGGAAAATCAGTAGGGATAAATGGTATGTTGCTGTCTATGCTTTTTAAGCGATCCTCGAGTGAGTTACGCTTAATTCTAGTTGATCCCAAAAGAATTGAGTTGGGTATGTACGACGGGATACCTCATTTACTTACCCCAGTAATTACAGATACTGGTCAAGTGCTCTCTGCACTGCGCTGGTGCGTAATGGAAATGGAATCACGGTACAAAAAAATGGAACTATATAAAGTTAAGAGTATAAAAAGTTACAATAGTAAATTAAAAGAAAGTCCGCTAGAAAATTCGAGCGACGAAGAGCCACTACCATATATCGTGCTTGTGATTGATGAGTTTGCTGATATGATGCATCAAGTTGGAAAAAAAGCCGAAAGTTATATTGTTAGCTTAGCGCAAAAAGCTCGCGCTTGCGGCATCCATCTAATCTTAGCCACACAAAGACCAACTGTGGATGTTATTACTGGGTTGATCAAATCAAATATACCATCAAGAATTGCATTTCAAGTCTCTTCTAAGTTAGACTCAAGAACTATACTTGAGCAAGGAGGAGCCGAACAGCTACTTGGAAAAGGCGATATGCTTTTTATGCGTTCTGCAAACTTAATACCTGAACGGATCCATGGTCCATATGTGAGTGAAAATGATGTTGAGGCGGTGGTTGGTTACTTACGGGAATTAACAGGCGGGGCTATGTCTTACGAAGTTGTATTACCATCGACAGAAGAAGGAGGAGACCAGCAACCATCCGGTTCGACAGAAAATTTTGGAGAAGCCCATTATCAAGAGGCATTAGAAATTGTTAAAACAACTAAACGAGTATCGGTCTCATATCTACAACGAAGATTGCGATTAGGATATAACCATGCGGCTAGATTGATTGATATAATGGAGAAACAAGGATTAGTAACCCCACTTTCATCAAACGGTAAACGAGAGTATATTGGACCAGAGTGATGCGCAAATTAATTATTATATGTTGCATGTTTACTGCAACTGTATTCGCTGAACCAATCGACGAGTTTGTACGATTACTGACCAAATTTTCCAACACTCCGAAACTTCAAACACAATTTACCCAGCAAACCAATAATACACAGTCAGAAATCCAAAGAGGGGTATTTTATTTTGTTTCTCCAGACCAGTTTAAATGGGAATATACCTATCCTTATGAAATGAGCATTTTCAGTTACGATAACGCACTTTATATCTATGATAAAGTTCTTGGCCATCTCACTATAAAAAATATCAACGAAGAGAATCTAGGCCCAACTTCAATTTTAACTCAAAAATCAGTATCGCAAAAAAAACTTCAGTCATTATTTTCTAAAATAACGTATCATAAAGACAATCAAGGGCACGCACAATTCACTTTAATACCTGCGTCTAGTGAAACTCTTTTTGAGTCATTGCTGGTTACATTTAATCTCAATGAATTTCCAAAACAGATAGCGTGGAAAGATAGTATAGGTGGTGAGCATGCGATAAACTTCATCTCTATTGTTACAAATAAAATGTTACCAAAAGATTTGTTTTTACCCCCCCACACAAAAAACCTTGAACTCTATGATATGCGGTAGTCTATGAAAGAAAGTTTCTATATATTCATCTTTGGTGGTCTTGGTTGTCTAATGCGATATCAAGTATCTCAGTGGTGTAATTATTTACCCACTTTTAATTTTCCTATTGGGGTGTTAACAGTTAATATACTTGGATCTATGCTCGCAGGGTTGGCGCTAGGAACTTCTTTAAAATATATTGAGCTTCAACCAACTATTAAAATTATAGTGATGGTCGGTTTTTTAGGTGGATTCACTACATTTTCTTCTTTTAGCTATGAACTATACCAACTCTATTCCACGAATATTTTGCATGCTACTGCGTACCTTCTCACGTCTGTGCTTGGCGGCTTAGTGGCTTTTTTTATTGGAATGAGATTTTTGTTGCTATGATAGACGTTGCAAAAATTAGAAATCAATTAGCGCAAGTAGCGCAAAATTTAGCTAAGCGCGGCTATCAGATTGACCAAGGCTATATATCTAAATTAGAACTAGAACGAAAGAATCTCACTATAGCATTAAATCAGCACCAAAGCAACATGAATCAGAATGCTAAGCTAATCGGCGAAGCAAAAAAAAATGGAGTGGATGCTACTACATTACTTGACGAATCAGCCAGTTTAAAAAAAACTATCGCTGAGCTCGAAGTAAAAGAAAAATCATTATTATCAGAGTATCACAATTTTTTGCTTACCATCCCTAATGTACTTAATGATAATGTGCCATACGGTAAAAGTGAAACAGATAACATTGTTAAGCGTACCTGGGGAACTCCACGTTCAGACATTACCCCAAGCCACGATGATTTATTTCCACTTTCAATGGATTTTGCTAGAGCGGCAAAAATTTCATCCTCTCGGTTTGTTGTGCTCCATGGCGCTTTAGCAAAGCTAAATAGAGCGCTCATTCAGTTTATGCTTGATACCCATATCCAAGCAGGGTATACGGAGATTAATATTCCACTCCTCGTTAATGAGCAAGCGCTCATTGGGACTGGGCAATTACCAAAGTTCAAGCAAGATGTCTTTTGCATCAATGAGCAACCACTTCGCTATCTCATCCCAACTGCTGAAGTGCCCCTTACTAATCTTGTGGCTGATAGTATTATTTCAGAAAAAGAATTACCTATGCTGTTTGTCAGTTACAGTCCTTGTTTTAGATCTGAAGCAGGGTCGTATGGTAAAGATGTAAATGGTCTAATCAGGCAGCATCAATTTGAAAAAGTAGAATTAGTACTCATTACTAAACCTGAAGAATCAGACATCTACCACACTAAACTTGTATCCCAAGCAGAATCTATCCTAGAGAAACTAGAATTACCTTTTCGTACCGTTCATCTTTGTTCTGCCGACACTGGGTTTTCAGCAGCGAGTACATTTGATATAGAAGTATGGCTACCTTCTCAACAAACCTATCGTGAGATTTCTAGCTGTAGTAATTGCACTGATTTTCAAGCGAGAAGAATGCTTGCGAGATATAAAAATACTAAAACAAATAAAAATGAACTATGTCACACGCTTAATGGCTCTGGATTAGCGTTGGGTAGAACTCTTATTGCGATATTAGAAAATCATTTTTCTAAATCAGAAAAAGCGATCATACTCCCCAAACAACTCCGCCCCTATTATGGGGCGGATAGCATTGCAATAGAGCAATAAATTAATTACTCATCTCCACCACTAAATGCAGTGAGTAGATGAAGTAAATTTAAAAACAAGTTATATATTGAGAGATATAATGAAATGGTCGCAAGTATATAGTTTGTTTCACCACCATTGACTATTCTGCTCGTATCATACAAAATCAATCCTGAACAAAGCAATACAAAGACGGCACTAACCGCTAAACTTACTGCTGGCCAGTTGAAAAAATAAGCAGCTAACCCTACGAGGAAAGCAGTAATAATTCCAACCATGAGCATGCCACCTAAGAAACTAAAGTCTTTTTTGGACTGAACCGCATAGAAGGATAATGCGATAAAAATTGTCCCAGTAAAAAACAATGAAGTTGCGATTAATTGACCGCCATTAGGGATAAACTTCAGATAAGCATTTACAACACCACCTAATGTTAAACCCAGAAAGCCAGTTAAGGCAAACACCCAGAATAAACCTGCAGGACGATCGCTAAACTTTGAGGCAATAAAAAGCAAACCTATTGAACCAATAAGATTAACCCAGATATTTACTGGTGGCATATTGATCAATACCGCTATCCCTGCAACCATTGCGCTAAACATTAATGTGCCTGACAGCAACAAGTATGTATTTCGCAGTACTTTATTTTTTTCTGATACCTGTACCTGACCGCTGTCAAGTATTACCGAATTGTTTTGATAATTCATAGTTAAATCCTCTTTTGTTTTCATACTCTAATTATATGGTAAAAAAATCAAAATATCAAGGTCTACTTATCCGTGAAACAACAAGGCAACCAATACAAAAAACACCTGTAAAATCAGCATAAAAAACTGCAATATATCTATGGTAAAAAACACCCCCAGACCTTTCAATGTTGCAAAAATCCCTGCTACTAATAGAGATAGTGCGCATAACACCCATTGTGTCCTACGACTAAAAGAAAATAATAAACTAGCCATCAGCGTAATAACCAAAAATGAGCTATACCAAAAAACACCTTCTTGTTGCCACCATCTAAATGACTCAACATCAATACCCAATGACAGTATAATTCCCAACACTGGACAGGCAACACCATACAACCATGATTTGAACTTTTCACCTATCACTACCATTTTTGTATAAAACAGAGCTGCCAAAATCCCAACCATCACCACACCAATAATTGTAACCAATAATAAAACTAGTATAATTCCACCATAATCTTTTGATGCAAAGCGATAGCTAAAATACACATCAGTAACTTCCTGAACGGCATCACTCTTTAGTCCATACACCGTGGCATAAAAACCAACAAAACAAATCAATGAGCTCAAAAATCCTACAGCCAATAACCATACCAGACCTCGTCCTGATCTAACCATACCAAATAGTAATTCAGCAAATGGGTAACTCATAAACAATCCAGCGTACATACAAGAAACAGACACATAGCGAATAGTCCTATATGAATCACCAAACAAACTAATTTTTGTGCTACCAAATAAATTTAAAATATGAGCATTAGCCACAAAGGCTGGCACACCATCAACAAATATCAATACAGAGAACAATGCGGCAAAAACCACTACTACAGCTGAGGACCAGAGCAACCAACGACTAACAATAAAATAACCAATCACTAACACCAATAATCCCACCAAACCTAATGCCAATAAAAAAGGCACCTGCAGTAATGTATTGACAATAATCACAACTCGAACCAGATATGGTGATAACGCCACTAACAACGAAATACCTCCAAACACCATCCATAGTTTAAAAGGCGCAATAACACTACTAGCATTTACGCACTCACTAAACGAACTATAAGCAGGATAACGAGAAGCCAATCTACCAACCATAACAAAAGCAACAAACAATCCAATCAAAGGACATAGAGCCAAAACACTAAAACTTCCCAAACCTATTTGAAATATTTCATTTGGCACCACAAACAAAAAATGCAAATACATAAAAGCAAGAATTGGAAAAATATATGACATTACATTAATTGTATAATATGACATTATAAAGGAGAGATGGCAGAGCGGTTGATTGCATCGGTCTTGAAAACCGACAGGGGATCATACTCCTCGGGGGTTCGAATCCCTCTCTCTCCGCCAGGTTTTACATTATTCGCTCTTGCGATTTTTTCCCTAATTATAGTTAGGGTACAATATAGAAATGAAAATAGTAATAGTATTATTTTGTTTGATGTTTGGTGTTGCTTTTGGTGAGGGTGTGAAGAAAAAGCTAAGACCCGTGAATCCTGTAGTATTGCAAAGTATATTAAGTGAAGAAAGAGCGAATTGTGTTGTTTTTGAGTCTCAAAAGGTTGTTGATAAAACTGAGGAGTGGCAAAAAAAACATGCGGAATGCGAGAAATTGCTTAAGTCTAGCAATAAGGTAAAGTAGCTTCTGAAGTTTAAATTTGCATAAATTACTTTATAAGAGTACCCACAAAGATGGGTTTTTCTTATCAGTGATATAATTTTATAGTGCAAGAATTTCCTTATTATTACCGTTCTGACTTTGAGAAGTCTCAAAGTCGTTTATTTGAGTTTGCGTCTTTGTTGTCAGAGAGGACTGGTCGGAGTTTTGATGATTATGCATCTTTGCATCGTTTCAGTGTTGAGTCTCGTGAGTTATTCTGGGATTTAGTGTGGGAGTATTGTGGGGTAAGTGCTGATCGTCGTGGAGTTTCGCTGTTGCGTGGGGGTGATATGTTTAGCGATGTTTGGTACCCTGATGTGATGTTGTCGTTTCGTCATGAAGTGTTGCGTGATGTTGGCGAAAAGATTGCTGTGACTGAATATTCTGAAGGTGAGTTTCTGAGGGAAATTAGCTATGGTGATTTACAATTGTTGGTGGATCGTTTGGCTGGTTTGTTGGTTGCTAATGGGGTGGTACCAGGTGATAGAGTTGCAGTAGTATTACCAAATGGTATTGATGCCATTGCAATTGCTTTGGCAACTGCGCAAGTTGGTGCTGTCTTTTGTTCATGTGCCCCAGAGTTTGGTACAGTGGCGCTGGTTGATAGGTTATCGCAAGTTTGCCCTAAAATTTTGTTTTCTGTAGTTGGTTATCGGTATGGTGGTAAGTCCCATGAGATTGGTGAAAAGATAGTTGAGGTTGCCTGCGCTGTTGGAAGCATTGGTCGTGTTGTGCTCTGCGATTATGGCGATTTTGTTTGTAGTGGCTCTGATATTGATAGGCATGGTAATGTAGGTTGTTTGTTGAAGGAAGCATTGTTGAAAGTGGTTCCGCTTCGTGAAAAGGTACTGTATCCGTTTAATCATCCATTGTATATTTTGTTTTCTAGTGGAACTACTGGTCGCCCTAAATGTATAGTACATGGAGCTGGAGGTACATTATTACAGCATAGGAAGGAACATGCATTGCAGTTAAATGTGAATTTATATGATACGGTGATGTATTTAACAACTTGTGGTTGGATGATGTGGAACTGGACCGTGACCATGCTTGCCGAAGGGGTGACAATAGTATGCAATGACGGATCTCCTTTTTATCCAACTGATGATGCGGTGTTAAAGTTATTATTTCGTGAGCAGGTTACTTGTTTTGGCACTAGCGCAAAGTACATTAGTGAAACCTTGAAACGAGTTGATGAGTTTGATGCAAGTTGGTTTGAGTCACTAAGAGTAATACTCAGTACTGGCTCTCCCTTACTGCCAGAACATTATGAAGGCGTATCTAATCGATGGTTGTTATCTAAACCATTAGTGTCGTTGTCAGGTGGCACTGATATTGTTTCTTGTTTTGTAATTGGTAATCCATATGAGTCAATCTATTCTGGTGAAATACAAGGCGCTGGGCTTGGTATGGCTGTTGAAGTGTGGAATGACGCAGCGATGCGAGTTGTTGGTGAAAAAGGTGAGTTAGTTTGCGTCTCTTCTTTTCCTTCTATGCCTGTTTATTTCTGGGGAGATGATGTAAAAAGGTCTAAGTATTATAAATCCTATTTCGAACGATTTAATGGGGTATGGCACCATGGTGATTTTGCTGAAGAGACAGTTCGCGGTGGTTTTGTGATTTATGGGCGTAGTGACTCGGTACTTAACCCAGGCGGAGTTCGCATTGGTACTTCTGAGATATATAGAGTGCTTGAGTCGTTTCCTGAAATCATTGAGTCAGTATGTGTAGGACTTGAAGAGGGTGATGATGTGATAGTAGCTCTCTTTGTTGTGTTAAAGCCAGGTCTTGTGCTTACAAATGAAATGCGTGAAAGTATAAAAAAATCAATTAGGGTTAAGGCCTCTCCTCGCCATGTACCAGGATTCATTGCAGAAGTCCCTGCGATTCCAAAAACCATGAGTGGTAAAATCTCAGAAGAAGCTGTACGATGCGCACTCAACTCAAAAGTAATCCCAAATTTGAATGCGCTAGCGAATCCTGATAGCCTATCGTATTTCAAAAGTGTGGTAAAAAAATAGTTAAATATGGTGTATAGTAAGCAATAATGTATAGAGAAACTCCCAATAATTTTTTTCAAAAGAGGATAGTCCCATCCTCTATGTCATTATTAACAATTGTTGCGTATATTTTTTGTTTAGTTGAATCTGGATTTTATTCTGGTTGGACGAGCGGCTTATCTATTGGTGGGTTTGGTGGGTTATTGATCGCTTCGTTACTTACCTTGCTTTTATATTATTGCTTGATGCTTTGTCTTAAAGAGTCAGTGTCAATCTATCCAAGTGCTGGGGGCATGCTTATACTTCCGAGGCTTGTATTTGGAAAATTTGGTATGTACATGGTTGGAAATTTTCTAGTTTATGCGTATATAGCTTTTGCTGCAGCCTATGTTCTTCTTGTTGTTGATTTATTGAAATACATTTTACCTCTCGATGAAAAAGGAAATGAGCTTATTGCTGATTGGTTCTTGTTTGTTTTTATTTACCTGCTTTTTACTTTGTGTGTAATATTTACAAGCAATCTAATAAAAGCATTGGTAATTGTTTTTTTTGTAATAACAATCGTAGTGCTAACGCTGTATTCCGTGCTAGCGTTTAATGGTATTAGTTATGATAATCTACTAGACATACCGGATTTTGGTGAAACCCCATTACTCCCACATGGGAGCGTGGGTATTTTTTTTAGTTTACCTATATCAATAATTTTTTTTGTTGGTTTGGAGTCGCTTGGTTTTTTTACTGAAGACTTACAAAAAAAAGAAGTAAATATTATAACCGCCAGTAATATATTGTTAGCCTTGCTATTTGTTTTCTTCTCGGTACTTATTTTTATAGTTTCTGCACATGTTGGGGTGCAAGAACTAAAAAATGTCACCCAACCATTTTTAATGGCATTTTTAAAAATCACAGATTTACCATCAATTACTTTGAAGCTATTTATTCTGTTTGGCCTGTCATTTGGTGCGATTGGTTTTATTTACGCCAGTGGAAAAGTTATATTTTTTCTTAGTAGGTCAGGCTATTTACCATACGCTCTTTCTGAGCCTTTCTCATACTCTGAAAGTGAGAATAATATCACTAAATCAAAATTACCTTTTTTAAAACCTTCACTTAACAATCCATGGCTTGCGTATCTTTTCGGAACATTTATTGGAATTGTTGTAACATTAGTATTATGGAGATTATACTTTTCATATATTAAATTTGGTATCGCTTATGCAAATCAACTACTTATATATTTTGCAATCTTTTATATAATGGTGTCCTATCTGGTGTTTTTTATCTCGCACCTTTCCCACCAATATAGATTTCGGACGCCGACTTACAATAATCCACTTGGTAAATTATCTTCTGCTTTAGGCGTGACTATTACTATAGGCATGCTAACGGTATTCGCGGCACTTTTTTTATTAGAATATTATGGAAATGAAGCCCTAACCGGTAATTTGTATTTACTAAAAGTAATTTCAATGATGGACCCTAATCAAACAATTAAATTAGGGGTGATATTAGGCTTGATTGTTTTTGCGTGCACAACTTTGTACTATTTTTATATTGCAAGGAAAATGCTTTTGAAAAGTAGTGATGAGGAGATGGTTTTACAAGTTGAAGAAGAAAAATTGTATATAAGAAAATAAATCTAGTTATAAGGGAACAAAAAATGAAAAAAGTACAAGGAATTATCACTATTGATGAATTGAGACAAAAGGTTCAAGCAAATGAAATTGACACCGTAATCGCTTGTTTTCCTGATATGCAGGGTAGGCTAACAGGAAAGCGTTTTCACGCTGAGTATTTTTGTCAAACTGCTTACGCTGAAACCCACGCTTGTAATTATTTATTAGCTGTAGATGTTGATATGGAACCCGTACCTGGTTATGAGCACGCAAGCTGGGAAAAAGGGTATGGTGATTTTACTTTAAAACCGATATTATCTTCGATACGAATCGCTACTTGGTTGCCAGCCACAGCATTGGTACTATGTGATTTATCCGATCACCACAATCATCCAATTGAAATAAGTCCCCGAGCTATTTTAAGTAAACAATGCGCTAACGTTATTACCTTAGGGTACGATGTCATGGCCGCATCTGAATTAGAGTTTTTTCTTTTTGAGCAGAATTATAAACAATGTTCGCAAAATAAATATCAAGATCTCAGTCCTCTGGCAGGTCCTTACACAGAAGACTACAGTATTTTTTTAACTTCAAAAGAAGAAGAGGTAATGCGTGCAATCAGAAATCACCTGCATCGCTCCGGGGTTCCTGTAGAAAACTCCAAGGGTGAATGGAGTCCAGGTCAAGAAGAGATTAATATTCAGTATTGTGAAGTGTTAGAGATGGCAGATCGCCACACCATTGTTAAGAACGCAATAAAAGAGATTGCCCTCATGTATGATCGATCTGTGACTTTTATGGCCAAATACCATTATTCAAGAGCGGGAAGTTCGTCTCATATGCATATATCACTACGAGATTCCAGTGGAAAAAACGCCTTCTACGATCCTTCTAAACCTCATGGTATGAGTGATCTTATGTGTAAATTTTTAGCAGGAATGTTGGAATATGTTAGAGAAGTAACTTGGTTTTTAGCCCCTTATATAAATTCATATAAACGTTTTTCTGCAGGTACTTTTGCACCAACAAAAGCAGTATGGAGTATCGACAATCGAACTAGTGGTTTTAGAATTTGTGGTGCTAACACATCTTCAGTTAGGATTGAGTGTAGGATTCCTGGTGCAGATGTCAATCCATATCTTGCTTATGCAATGCTTGTTGCCGCTGGCCTGAAAGGAGTAAAAGAACAACTCCCACTTGGAAAAGAATTTTCTGGTAATGCTTACAATACTGCTGATATAAGTGAAATCCCCACTTCGCTAGCTGACGCAATTACTCTTATGAAAAAATCTTCTTTTATCCCTGAGGTGATCGGAACATTTGCCCACAATCATTATATTCATACCGCTGAATGGGAATTGTTTGAAATGAACAGAAGGGTTACCGATTGGGAGCTCTGGAGAGGGTTTGAAAGGTATTAAAAATTAATTTAAAAATGGAGTTATAAAATGGCGGAGCAAATAGCACAATTAAAAACACCTGTAGATGGAAGTGTCTATGCAACTAGGAACTATCCAAGTGATTCAGAGGTTGATCGAGTCTTAGCACAGGCTCGTAAAGCATTCTCAGTTTGGAAAACTACCACTATCCAAGAGCGACAACAGTATTGCTTGGCTTTTTTGGATGCCGTGCTTAAACACAAAATGGTGTTTGCGGAAGAGCTTAGTTGGCAAATGGGCAGACCAATAAAATTTAGTCCAGGAGAGTTTAGAGGTTTTGAGGAACGGGTGCGTTTTTCAATTACCTATGCACCGCAGTACCTCGAAGATGTGTTACCACCAAATCCAATTCAAGGTGTAACTAGATATATCCATAGAGAGCCATTAGGCATAGTTTTTGTCATTGCGCCATGGAATTATCCATACCTTACTGCAGTGAATACCATAATTCCTGCATTGCTAGCGGGTAATGTAGTAATTTTAAAACATGCCTTACAGACTATGCTAGTTGGTGAGCGATTTGCTCAGGCTTTTCAAGAGGCAAAATTACCAGAAGGGGTATTCCAAAACATCTTACTCACTCATCAGCAAACAGAAAAAATAATTTCATCTGGTGCGGTTGATCATATAAATTTTACTGGTTCGGTGCGAGGAGGGCAGGCTATGGAGCATGCCTCAGCAGGCACATTTGCGTCTCTCGGTTTGGAGTTAGGTGGCAAAGATCCTGCGTATGTTTTGAGCGATACTAACCTAGAGTACGCTGTGTCGAATTTAGCCGAAGGTGCTTTTTTTAACTCTGGTCAATGTTGCTGTGGAATTGAACGGATCTATGTTGAAAAAAATATCTACCAAAAATTTGTAGAAAGTTTTGTTGAAGAGGCAAAAAAATGGAACGTTGGCAACCCAATGGATCCTAATACCGTTATGGGCCCACTTGTTTCAGTGCATCAGAAAAAAATTGTTCAAGATCAAATTGCAGAGGCTGTTCAAAAAGGAGCCAGCACGCTAATCAACCAAAAAGATAACCTCGGTGGATCGTATCTTCCTGTAGAGGTAGTTGTGGATGTAAATCATTCCATGCAGCTAATGATCGAGGAAAATTTTGGACCTGTGGTTGGGATAATGTCGGTTTCTTCTGATTTGGAAGCAATTCAATTAATGAATGATAGTCCCTACGGACTCACTGCGTCTCTATGGACTACAGATTTAGCTAGAGCTGAATCTGTAGGTAAGCAAGTTGATACTGGAACATTTTTTGTTAATCGCTGTGATTATCTTGACCCATTTTTAGCATGGACTGGAATTAAAAATACCGGAAGGGGCGCCACTATGTCTAGAGTTGGGTATGAACTGCTCACTAGACCAAAATCATTTTATATTCGCGATCAGGTGTAACAAAATTTATACCTTAGGAAAATCATATGCCTTTACAAGCTAAATTCGGATACCCAACCGCTATTCGGTTGCAATGTGGAGTTTTTAAACAACTGGTTTCTATTGCCAAGGAATTTGCTTTTAAAAAACCTTTGTATGTAGTTGATAGCTACCTTCTCACGCTACCAGTTGTGCAAGAAATGTTAGAGCTTTCAGCAAGGCAAGGTCTAGGCAACGCAGTGTTTTCTAATTTTAAGGGCAACCCTACTGAACAGAACTTAACTGATGGCATCTCTTTTATAAAGACCGTATTACCTGATAGTGTTATAGCTATTGGCGGGGGATCGGCACTTGACATTGCTAAATTACTAGGTTTTTATTACAAACAAACTAGACCTATTTGGGATTTTGAAGATATAGGTGATTATTGGACAAGGGCAGACAGCTCAGTTATTCTTCCTAACATCGCTGTTCCAACTACATCTGGAACTGGTTCGGAAGTTGGTCGTGCGGCTGTAGTTACAAAAGCCGATACCCAAGACAAAATCATTATCTTTCATCCTTTAATGATGCCTAAAGTTGTAGTAGCAGACCCTGAACTCACAAAAGCTCTCCCTAGTAACCTTACTGCATGGACTGGAATGGACGCGTTTATTCATTGTCTTGAAGCGTATTGTGCGCCATTCTATCATCCCCTTAGCAGAGGTGTTGCAATTGAAGGAATGCGAACTATAGCAGAGTTTCTACCAAAAGTTTTTAAAGATCCAAACGATCTAGACGCAAGAGCGCAAATGATGATGGGATCTATAATGGGAGGCACTGCGTTTCAAAAAGGACTTGGTGGCATTCATGCATTGTCTCATCCAACTGGAGCGTTGTTTGACACCCACCATGGGTTGACTAACGCAGTGTATCTTCCTTATGTTCTAAAAAGAAATTACCCGGCAATAGAAACACTGATTGATCAAATTTGCCCAATACTTGGATGTGAATCTGGTAAGCATAATTTTTTAGATTGGATTCTAACTTTTAGAAGTTCCTTGTCAATTCCACATACCTTAAAAGAAATCAACGTGGATCGCAGTAAAGACCAACTCATCATTACGAAAAGTCCAAAAGACCCATCTGCTTCTGGTAACCCAATTCCATTTACCGAATTGTTGGCTGAACAAATTCTACATGACGCACATAATGGTACAATATGATTCAAAATATATGCCATTTTACTTTGTAATAATTTTAAATCTAACGCTCTGCCTTTCTTCACTTCTGTTACCAATAGTTGGTAATTATCACGGAATATCACATAATGAAATTCTTTTAGAACTTCGCCATTATCAAGATGAAAATCGCAGTGATGCCAATGAGATCCTTCATAATTGCGAATCTTTTGACATGGCTTGCTCGTTGCTTGCAGACGACACTCAATCACCTCAATACAGTACTATACTATCAAAATATTTTTATCTAAATGATAGTAATTATGTGTTCGTTCCTGTAAATAAGTTCACATATCTCGTATACCCTCGCGCGCCTCCAAAAGCTTAATTAGAATATTTCGCTTTAACAATAACGATGGGAATCGTTATTGTATTCAATTAATCATATTTGGAGATTCCATGTTTAAAAAATTTATTTTATTAGTATCAGTTGCGATGTCAACTACAATTATTAACGCCGGACCTGTTATAGAAACGCTCGATGTAGTCGGCTCATCAACCAGTAACCAAACAAATAGTGCAATTCAAGTTGTTACTCATAGTGATTTACAAAGAACCGGTAAACAGTCTATTGGAGAAATTTTAAGAAATGCTCCTGGAGTTACTGCAACTGGATATAGTAATATGGCAAGTCGGCCAGTCATTAGAGGTTTAGATGTTGATAGGGTGCAAATTTTAAATAATTCGGTGCTTGTATTAGACGCATCATCAATAAGTTATGACCATGCACCAGGACTTGGTACTGCGCAGCTATCTCAAATTGAAATATTTAAAGGTCCATCAGCGCTGCTTTATTCCTCTAGTTCTACAGGTGGAGTCGTCAATGTTGTTGATAATCGAATTAGCCGTAAAAGACTGCAGGAGGCTGAAGGGTATATTTCATTTGGCTATGATGGTAGAACCTATGGAGGCGACACTTCAGTAATAGTTGAAGGAAATTCTGGAAGTAACACTTGGCATATTGACGCTGCATACAGTGATCAGGGTAGCTTGCGTACTCCTGCATTTACAGATCCGGAAGACAAAAAAGTAACGCTTGTTAAGAACACACAGTTTTTTGTCAAACAAAATGGAATTGGATACTCTTCAGTTCAAGAAGATAATTCATTTTGGGGAATTTCATTTGATAGTTATGCGACAAAGTTTGGAGTACCAAAAGAGCCAGTTAGTCTAGACCTATTACAAACCAAACTATCAATTTCGGGCAATCAATTTATTCAAAATTCCTCAATTGATCTGCTTCGTTTTAGACTAGTTGTGAATAGCTATCGACATTTTGAGTCAGAAGACAGTGTGGTATCAGGAATATTCAGGAATTCAGGTGTGGTAAGTAGAATTGAAATGCAACAAATATCAGATGGCAATCTCGATGGGGTGTTTGGTTTCCAAGTTCAAAGCAATACATTTTCAAACACTGGCGAGCATATTTTGTTAACTAGTTATAAAGAAGAAGCGTTATCGTTTTTCTTTAATGAATCGCTGCAAGTTGACACGAGTATAATTACAATTGGTGCTCGATACACCGATGTTCATTACGCTACGGAAAAAACTCTTGGCCTCATTGAACATTCTGATGAACATACTCATGATACTCAAGTCTCATTGCTACCAATAAAACCTTCAAAAAGGTTTTATCCATTGTCTTTAAGTTTAAAATTTGATTTTCCAATTAGCGACCAAGATACAGTCTCATTGCTAGTAACTAGTTCTCAGCGCGCTCCATCACCCACTGAATTATATATTGATGGACTGCATGAAGTAACTGGCACCTATGAGCTTGGCAATCCAAATCAAAAAATTGAAAAAGGGCTTCATGTTGAATTTAACTACTCACTTCGCAGCGATAAACAAACACTAGATTTAGCTTTATTTAGAAGTGATTATAATAATTTTATTTTTCTTAGAAATAGTTTTAAAACAGTCCATTTTCATGTTTTACATGGTGAAGTGGTGCATGCAAATATACCTCGCTATGACTATGTTGGTTCTAATACCATTATTCAGGGATTTGAATTATTGTTTAAATCCATAACTCAAAATACCTCCGAGTGGAATTTTATACCTGAGTTTTATATTGATGGACTCACCAGTAAGGTTGGGTCTAATGGCAGATTACCTAGACTGACTCCTACCAGAGTTGCAATTTCTTTAATTACGGCATCTCAGGAAATTCGTATAGCACCTGTTGTTAGATTTTTTTCAAAAGTAAAGCCAGGATTAGGTGAAACGAGAGTTACCGATAGTTTTAGTACTTTTGACTTTGAAGTGTCTTATACCGATGAATCGTTACATTGGTTTGTCTCATTGAACAATCTTGCCAATGCATTAGCGTTTCAGGCTAATACTATAGAACAGGTGCGATACTATTCTCCAATCGCTGGTAGGTCAATACATTCAGGTATTTCAGTAAAGTTTTAATGACTAAATTTTTAATTACCATGTCTGAGTACGTATTGAGTCATTAAGGCATGGTAATTAAAAATAGTATAATACCAATTGTTGCAGTCAGATCTTAACATTTTAGTTGACACAAATAACAAAGCACATAGGCTTTTTTCCATCTTTATTACCACTTTTAATAGAGAACAATTAGTGATAAGAGCCCTTGATAGCGCCTACGCCCAACAAGAAAGAGATTGTCATATAGTGGTAATAGATGATGGATCATCAGATGACACTACTAATTCGTTGATGCAGTGGTCAAAATATCACCTAACTATGCCAATTACGATACTTGCACTATCTAAAAACTCTGGCAAACCATCGGCTTGGAATTCATCCCTACCATTTTTACATAGTACCTTCACGGTAGCATTAGACTCAGACGATGAGCTACTTCCAGACGCCCTAACAATTTTTAAACAACAATGGCTTACGATTAAACATCCTGAGCACTATGCAGCAGTTGAAGGGTTAGCGTTTTTAAATAATCTAACCCAATTAAGTACTCCTAAGTACCCTGAAGATCCGCTTGATTCAAATTGGTTATCGTTATCATTTCAATATAATTTATGGGGAGGGGATTGTCGGAGAAGTTACAGAACTGAGGTGCTAAAAGAATTTCCGTTCACATTATTCTCTAACGAAAAATCTGCCAAAGATTCAATGATCACCTATCGTATGTCACATTTATATAAAGTACGGTTTTTCAATATACCTGTTCAAATTATCCATCAGCAACCTCACTCATTAAGTACACAAGGTAAGCTGCGTAGAATTACCAGCCCACATTCTTTTAGGTTGTGCTATCTTGAGCTTATCACTGTACATCAAAAATATTTATCATGTAGAGAATATATCAAACAATACCTAGATTATATAGTGTACTCACTACATGGTGAGGTTTCTATAGTTAAGCAAATACGAGACACGAGAACTCCCGCGATTTATTGCGTACTCTTTCCTTTTGCATATCTTATGTATCGTGTGCAAAAGTATAAATTTGCTATGATAAACTAGTGGTTATGAGAATACCACTACTGCTTATTTCTATTATTTCTATTGCGTACGGGGAGACAGTATTAGTTTCTCCACATGGTACCTATCCAACTCTTCCCCTCGCTAAGGATGAAATAGTTGTGAAAGTAGTCCAAAATTTAGTCAAAAATATTGAAGAGTTTCAAACACCTGAAGAGGGTCTAAAGATAAATCTTGAAAGTATGACAAGTTGGATAATCAAAGCCTGCAATGAACAACCAAAACCAGATTTTATTTTATTTAATGAATTTCCTTTAACTGGATACACCGCAGGACCAAGGGAAAAGAAATTGAAAATGACTATAGCAATACCAGGGAATGAAACTATCAAATTAGGACAACTCGCTAAACAATGTAACTCCTACCTTATTTTTGGCTCTTATGCTCGCGATCTAGAATGGCCTGGGCACATACTTAGTATTAATGTTGTGATTAATCCTAAAGGCGAGATTGCGAAAAAATTTTGGAAATCTAAAAACATTAAACGATTTGGTCTTGAAGGCACAGGGGAAATTCCTACTACAACGATAGAAAGTGTCTATACAAAATATGTAAAAAAATACGGCATAGAAGAATTATTCCCAGTATTAAAAACTGAATATGGTAATATTGCGGTCAGCACGGTGCAACTTGACCCATTTGTTTTTGCGGCTTTTGCTATGCGTGGAGTAGAGATTATGTTTCGCACCGCTACGCTTTTTGCGGAAGAAGATGTGCTTGCTACAGCTCGTTATTTTAATTTGTATACCGCAATGGCTAATATTATCTTTCCTTCAGATAAACCATATTCGCATCTTGGAGGTGGTTCATTGATCGTAAATAATTCAGGTAAAATTATTGCGCATGCCAAAGGAAATGTGGAATCTATTGCAACCTCAATCATCCCGATTAAAAAATTTAGAGAAGGTCGAACCATTCCTCGTTTTTCACTCCAACTAGTCCAACCTTTATTTTATAACTACCAAGATGAAATACCCCTCGATCATATGGATCTACCACCAGACCAGCTTCCAAGCGATGAAAAGGCGATGAAAAAATATTTGGATTCAGTAAGTAGGTGGATTAAGAAATAAATTGTTACGACTAGATACTGATAAAACTATAATTCTATTAATTAGATTACTTTTTTTTATCTGAGCTTTTATCAACTTTTTTATTATTGATTTTTTTACCAGCATTTTTGGTTTTATTATTTTTTTTAACTTTAGTCACAGCATCTTTTTTTAATTTATCCCGCTTGTTAGTGGGTTCTGTTAGGGTATTATGAATAGGTGTGGTCGTTTTGGCTTTGGACACTGGATTTTTATTACTGAATAGCAAGTATGCAATTGTTCCAATCAGTAGCGTAAGTAGTACACTAGCAAAAGAAAATATCGCAACTTTATTACGATAATAAAATTCTACACCTGACGATGCTTCTACTGGATTTGGTTGTTGATATACTTGAGTTTTATCATTCATAGTTCTTTCAACATTAGTTTTAAGAGCAGGGGCGCTTTTTACTATATCTGTAAATTGGCTATCGTTTCTTGAAGGTGAGTTATTAACCGGCGAATTAAATGTTAATGAATGAAAATTATCATTGGTGAGTATGGAAATATCATCCATGTCTTGTTTTTTTCTAATTTCTTTTAGGTGGATATTAAATGTCTCAACTGAATGTTTATACAGTGATAAATATTCTTCAGCATGAGCAATTCGCTGGTTTACATTGATAGCTAATCCTTTTAAAAGTAACGATGCAAACGCAACAGGAATAGGCAAATCATTTTTGACAGATTGATGTGTGTAAAAAAGCTGAGGCTGTTCTTGTAAAGTAGTGTAAGCAATCCCACTGGGAAGTTTGCAGTTGCAAAGTAAATCATAGAGCATCACGGTTAGCGCGTAGAGGTCAGCGCGCTGATCCACTTTAGAGTCTGTAGTTTGTTCTATTGGCATGTATCGCGGAGTTCCTACCGTAGTCCCAATTTTAGTTAACTCATGAGTCGGAACTCCCTCATCGATTTCTAAATCAACTAACGTATTTCTATTTAGGGCTATTCCAAAATCTGTAATTTTAACTAGTAATTTTTCAGTTACAATGATATTTCCTGGTTTAAGGTCTCGGTGCACAATGTTGGTGTCATGAAAAGCAGAAACGCCCATAAGGAGCTGGTGAAAAATTGAATTTACCTCTCGTAAGGAAAGGGATTTTTCTTTGATCAAATCTCTAAGACCTTTTCCCGAAACATACTCCATGACTAAATAGGGAGTTGGAGGCTGTACATTTAGTTCATAGATTGTCACCATTGAAGGATGAGAGCAGAGTGCGGCAATTCTCGCTTCGTTTTTAAAACGGGCGAGCATGTCTTCATACATGAGATTGCTTTGCGATTCGTTTTCGTTTTTAAGGATTGTTTTAATGGCAACAGCACGATTGATATCAGGATCCTTAGCCAGCCATACCTCGCCCATAGCGCCTTTACCAATTTTCTCAAGAACATGGTATTTTCCAAATTGTGGATTATTGATCATTACAAATTATAGATTCTGTAGTCATTTTAGCACACTGCTTTTTAACATATTAAAATACTAGCTCAGTGGTTTGTATGAAAAAAAATGTAGTTATTTACTGGTGCCGAAGAGATTTTAGAGTATTTGATAATCCTGCGCTCTTTTATGCGTGTAAATATGCCCACGACCATCAAATGTTATTTTTACCAATATTTATTTTAGAAGACTATATGGTCAATGCACATGCAGATGAGCAGTGTGGCTACCCATCGCGGTTTGTCATTGGTACTTTTGTATCGCAATTTGCTAATAAATTTAAGAGATTTATCGTTCTTATCGGCAAAGCAACTCATGTTATTAAATTATTAGTCGCGCAATACAATTGTATTATTTTTGTCAATGATGATATCTATCCTGATTTTAATACACAAATTAAGAAACTTCGCGAATCAAATATACCTATCCATGTCTGCGTTGATGCTCTCACCATAATGCCTGAAACTCGCACTTTGAACGGGTTGTATTATTCTATTTTTACACCATTTAAGAATAAAGTCTGGCAAGAATTTTGTAGCGCCACAATTATTCAATCACCTAAGCTAAGTGCAACTACTTACTTTGAAGAGCCATTGGACTCTGTATTTAAACAATGCGAGCCAAATAAAATACTCAATCAATGTTCACAATCTAGACTATTAAAGGTCGGCGATCAAAGTTATAATTTAGATACTGTATTATCACTACCTAAACAGTACAATCTCTTTTACCACAATGACGATGACGCCTTGAGATGGTTAAAAAAATATATTTCAAATTCTATTGATGTATACCATGAAAAAAGAGATTTTTTGGGCAAATCATACACTTCTAAATTATCGATTGCTCTGGCATGGGGTTTGCTATCCTCAAGAATAATTATTAACGAGCTTCGTCTTAAATTTCAAAGTGATTTCAAATATCCTGTTACAAGTGAGCTTGGAGCGCAAATATTTATTACTGAGTTAATTTGGAGGGAGTTTTATCGATATCTTCACTTACACTACCCTCAATTACACACAGCGCCATTCCAAGAAAAGTTTCGCACCATGAAATGGCTTTCTGGCGATGAAGCGCACTCACGATTTGTAGCTTGGATACAAGGTCTTACTGGGTATCCAATTGTAGATGCTGCGATGCATGAACTAGCTCAAACCGGAACAATGCATAATCGCAGTAGGATGATCGTTTCTTCAATCCTTACAAAAAATTTAGGTATTGACTGGAGGTGGGGGCAAGAATATTTTCGTGCTATGCTTCTTGATTTAGATGAGTCTTCAAATACTGGTGGTTGGCAATGGGGCGCCTCTGTTGGGGCAGACCCTAAACCCATTAGAATATTTAATCCATTGCTTCAAGCTAACAAATTTGATCCAAACCAACAGTATCTGAGAGCGTATTTACCACAAAGTTATTTTGATAGCCCGCCAACTCCAATTATAGAACATTCACAAGCGCGGATCATGGCGCTACAACGGTATAAAAAAATTATCTAACGGGGTTACTTTATAATAATAGTATGAATAAAGAAAACTGTTCAAAAAATTGCCAGAGTTGCCTTATGCCTTTTAATAAAGATCCCGGTATTAGAGAATCTGATGTTTATTGCAGCCTTTGTTTTGCAAATGGCAGATTGTGTTATCAAGGTAACGATTTGGAGGCATTTAAACAAGTGTGTTATCAGGCAATGATTTCAAGAGGTATGAATAAACTCCTAGCATGTTTTTATACATGGTGCATTGGTTTTGCACCTCGTTGGAAAAAGAAATCGCGGTAAGAATTACTATTGCACGATAAAATATTTTTTACCATAACTGGTGCCATTGATTAAAATTTCTAGTGCGTGTTTCCCTTTATAGATTTTTCTGGTGGTAGCATTCTCGTTCAGTTTATATTTTCTACTAATTGTTACTGAAGTATTTTTAACTATTTTTAATTGTTTGAGCCTAAATACCTTTTGAGATTTAATTCCACCAAGACGATGTTGGAAATAGACCCTATAAAGTATTAATGTTGTAGCTGTTATTTTTGACTGAACAGTTATACTAAACGATACATAGTTATTTAATCTTGCTTGTTTCTGTAACGTGAACTCTAATAATTTAAACTTTAATCGTTTTGATATACCCACTAATGACAGTGCTTTTGCGTGCCCTTGTTTTAATAATGTACGAAGCCCATGTGTACATAAGTAGTCCATTTCTTTTTTTGATTGTTTGTTAGAAAGCTTCCAAGTATGCAGGTATGAAATAGCTAATTGTGGATCATGCTTAGCTATATCATTCACATGATTGGCAACAGATCGTATTACGTATCTTTTAGTGTCGCTATATAAGTTGTCAAGAATAACTTTGGAATGGTTCAATGGAAGATTGATTTTTTGCGACCAAGGTAAGCTAGGCCTCGTCCCTTCACTGCAGAGCCTTCTGACATGATAGTTATCATCACGACTCCATACTTGCAATGTATGTAAGGTTTCTTCTGGGAATGTAACGAGAAAATAGCGCACAGCATCTTCAGCTGAAAAGCGTTTTGTTATTTCGTATAGAGCTTCAAGCGATAGATTGAGATAGTGAATTTGACATCCATAGCGTGCAACAAAATGAGAAAATGGCGCAATAATAAAATCACCAAAATCATTGTCACAAAGATTAGGGTCAAGAGGAGGGGGGAGGGCACTTAGTAGTATTTTAAGTTGGGATTCATAGTTTTCAGGTATATATTTGTTTAGATTTTCTGCAAGGCAATTAATCCTAGCCTTTAACTCTAATGACTTACAAGCGCTGGAACTAGTATTTATAAATTCGTGGACTTGAAAGTTCGGATAGTTAGCTTTTATAAGATTTGCTAAATAGATAATTTTTTCAGGACTAAACAGTATGTCCTTAAGAAGTATTTTCTCAGTTTGACGCGCCGCTTTATTCGTGACTTTTTTTACCTTCTTCATCATATTCTTCCAAAATTCTAATAGCTATAATTATAATTGTAATACTTTAACTAAATGCAAGATATAATGTATCACCAATGAAAACAGCAAGACTAGAGGCCTTTAGCGATGGAGTTTTTGCGATTATTATCACTATCATGGTGCTTGAGATTAAAACCCCATCAGGCAATTCTTTTTACAATTTACTAGAATTACTACCTACCCTTGTCAGTTATATCTTAAGTTTTATTTTTATAGGTATCTATTGGGTTAATCACCACCATCTTTTTCAAGCAATTAAAACGGTATCTACAAAAATTCTCTGGAGCAATCTCAATTTACTCTTTTGGCTTTCACTAGTACCTGTAGCAACTGAGTGGTTGGGACATAGTAACTTTGCAGTGGCCTCCGTAGTAACCTATGGAGTACTCTTACTTATCTGTGGAGGAAGCGCCACTATTCAAATTCAAAGCCTTCATGCAAGTGATCATGAAATTATTGATTTAAAAGCCATCTTAGACAAATCCTTAATTAAAGTTTATATTTCCATTACCTCATATCTTCTTGGAATTACCCTAGCCTTTTATGATACCAGAATCACAATTGCTATTTACTTTTTAGCTATGCTCATTTGGGTAATACCAAATAGGGAAATAGAAAGGAAAATGAGAAACAAATAATTACTATTTATAGAAATACGCTCCATTTTTACAGATATCCTTACGATACTCTGTTAAGATACATCTGTGAATGTGATAAACCCAACCTCCAAACCTAGAAAAATCATCAAGCGCATTTGGACTGGTAATTTAAAATAAAATTATGATCAATGTACTCATCGCTCTCTTCGTCATCATTGTGCTCTGGACTATCTGGGGATATTTTGGTTCGCGAGTGGAACAGGCCGACTATAGCGTGGTGAAGAAAATGGATGGCTATGAGATACGGGAGTATCCAGTACATATTGTAGCGCAGACTACTGTTGAGGGATCTTATAACGAATCAATGAGTGCGGGTTTTCGAATCGTGGCGAGGTATATTTTTGGCGGGAATAACAAAAAAAAGAGTATCGCCATGACAGCACCGGTGGTGGCGACTATGGAGAGCAAATCACAGATTATATCCTTCGGCATACCTCGCTCATACACCTTAGAAACATTGCCGATACCAAACGATCCGCGAGTAAATATCGTCATGATTCCTGCGAAGAAATATGCCGTGATACGGTTCGCGGGATACCGTTCGGAAGCGAGAGTTAAAACTATGCAATCAACACTATTTGCTTCGCTTGCTCGGGACGGAGTTATGCCACAAGGTAGTGCTGCCTACGCTGGATACAATGCGCCATGGACTCCACCGTGGATGAATCGCAACGAAGTGATGGTGGAAATCAGTAATTAATTTTATATTTAAGAGTAAAAAGTAAGTAATGGCAAGAAAAATCAAAGATAGTTTTTTAACGATAAAATGCAGAGTCGTTAAATGCTAAGATAAAATTTCTCTTTATTGTCAATTACTATTCCGCCATACATAAGGTATAAATACGCTCACTCGCCGTTTATATTCTGCAAAATCTGGATGTTCTGCCATCTTTTTTTCTAGCATTGGGATACCAGAAACCTTCAGTATTAAAAAGGTAATAGTCAGTGGCCCAATAATACCAAGCCATCCATTTGGGACGGGAAGGGCGACGAGCCATAAACCCCACCACTGCATTACCTCTCCAAAATAGTTTGGATGTCGCGTGTATGCCCAGAGCCCACTCCGCATCAACTTGCCTTTGTTTTCTGGATTTTTAATAAATCGTGCCAACTGTGCATCTCCCATGGACTCAAAATAAAACCCAATGAGCCATATTGCTATACCAAGTACATCGAATATACCTAAAGCTGACCAAGCACTGTTGTTAATGATTAAAACGGGCATGACGATCAGAAACGAAAACATCCCCTGCAAAAGATACACTTGTAAATATGAACGAGGGTAAAACCACTTACCCCATTCTTTACGCCATGCGAGATACCGGTAGTCCTCGGTTTTTCCTTTATTCCGAGCATGAATATGCCACGCCAAACGCAATCCCCAAATACTCACCAAGATACCGGCTAGCAATCCTCGGGCACCGGAATCACCATTTAGAAAAAAAGACATCCAAGCCATAAGAACAAACCCGAGCCCCCACGCCACATCAGCAACATCGTTCCTTTTTTTAATCAAAGAGACCAAGAACCAAAGGTTCATGTACACAAACAAAAATAAAATAAGGGTTAGGTAGTAATTCACAGAACTATTTTAGTTGCAATCAAATAAGTCACGACCGATACCGAAGACGCAAGCACCGTACCCCATACCAAATCCACAATCGTCACCAAAAGTGGCCAATCTTTTGCAACTGCTAAATTGGTGAGGTCATAAGTAGCATAACAAACCAATCCAAATAATGCCCCAAAAAGGAGGGCGTGCGTCAAAGATTCTTTTTCCACAGCCGGAGCTATAACAAAAACAATAAGACCTGTGATAAAAATCAGATAAAAAATCATTGCAGCTGCCCAATTTATATCAGACTTCATAAGTTTTCCAATCTGTGCCCTGTAAAAATTTTTTGAGACAATCCCAAGCCAGATCATGTCGATAACGAAGAAAACAAGTAGTGCTATTGCGAATAGTTTTATAAACATAGTAATTAATAGTATTTTAAGTTATTTTTTATAAATTATACCTCTGATAAAAAATACAAGTAAGACCAAACACATAATCACAGTTATAATGAGGAAAGTAAACTCCCTCAGCCGATATCTTTTCGAATCCTGATATCCAATTTTGGCGGTGTTTTTAGATTGATGCTCGAACTTTTTTTGAGCAAATTCCTCTGGATTTTGCGGATTGAATCCCGCCCAGCATTTCCACCCGCCTTCGCTTCGCTTCGGAGAGCAAAACAGAAAAATTTTCCCTACATTTTTTTAATCTCGCGCCCCCAAAATTATTTTCAATTAAGGAAAAAAAATACTCTGTTTTGGTATTCCGCTTTGGGCGGAATGGCGGAAACGCTCCCACTCCAACCGCGCCTTCGTTACGGAAAGCGCAAACGGGCAAAAATTCCTTCCCCCCAACCCTCTTCTTTTTTGCCAGCTTACTTCAACGCCCGCAGGGCGGGCACGGCGGCTACAAAATTAAATAAGGTGACCAAGCGGGTTTAGCTAATCGCAACTTTAGCGACATTATCGGAAAAAATCAATATTTCCTTTCCTTGCCTTGCTTCAAATGCACTGTGATTTATCGTAAATTTATTTTTCTTGAATTTATCATAAAGATTCTGAATATAGACAACATCGTCATAAGTCATAACCCATTTTAACGAAGATTTTTCAAGAAGTTTCAATAACTCCTTATGATCTTTATCGATATAATGGTTTAAGTATAAAGATTTACCTTTTTGATAGTATGGCGGATCAATAAAAATAAAATATCTGTTTTTGCATTTATTTTTTTCCAACTGTTTCAAAAGCCTAATCCCATCCAAATTTCTAAATGATATTTTATTTTTAAAATTTTTGATTTTTTCCAGTCTTGAAATAATCGTATTTTTTGTAAAACGAGCCTGAACATTCCAAAAACCCAATTGTTCCATTCCGCCTATTGGCCCGCCCTCAATAATTCCCGAACGGTTTGTTCTGTTCAGAAATAATGTCGCAAACGCCAAATCCTTTATTGATGATGACGGATTATTGTAAATTTCTTTTTGCTTTTTCCATTCTTCAATATCAATATTTACTTTCTTTATTTTATCTATCAAAAAATTAGTATCGGCAATAACAATTTTCCAAAACGCAGAAATGGCTTTATCCAAATCATTGATAATAATTCTATCAACCTTACCTGAAAACAATAATTTCAAAGAGGCCCCAGCTCCGCCCGCGTATGGTTCAACGAGGATTATTTTTTCATTTTCAAAAAAATTTTTTTCTATTGCTTTATATAAAAAAAACGCCAAGCGAGTTTTTCCGCCAGGATAACGAAGTGGACTTGAAAATTCAGATGTTATTTTATTTTTTTCTTTTTGCATTTTGTTTTTTATTCTTTGCTTTTTTTTTCAAATCACCCCAAAGAATCTCAAAAAATTCTTGAAGATTGTCCCATTTACCTTTTAGTTCGCTTGAGGTTGGTTGGGTCGTTGTTGAATGGACATATTCGTGGAAGTTTTCTATTGATAGATGACTTCTTTCTCCTATGGACGAGCCAACCTTATTGATGTTTTTAAACTTATTATTTTCATATTTTTTATTTACTAAACTTTCAACCACCCAAGAAATTTTGTTTTTTATTGTTTGATTTTTCATAAATTCGTTGGCGTTCATTTTTGCGTAATAATCCAAAGATATTTCCAAAAATACCCTAAAAAGAACCCCGACTGCATTTGGAACGACATCAATTAACAAATCATTTTTCAGTTCATGATAGATGTTATTTATTTTTGTTTCCTGAATCTTCAAAACACAATTATTCGAAATTAAGTACTTCCGATCTGAAGATTTTGGATTACTGCGATTAGCCCCATTATTTTTTTTAACAGATGTAGACTCTTTGCCAAAAAGATCTGTTTTGGTTTGTTTTTTTATTTCGTTAGCGACCCTTTTATAATCATCTTTTGTTATTTGCATCAAGTAACTTTCAATTTCTTTCGTATTTAAACGCGAAAATAATTTGCTGTTAAATTGTCCTTTTTGTAGAACATCAAAAATAATAACTTTCAATTTTTCATCAAACTCTTTGTCTTTGGTTTGAAGTTCGCCATTATCGTCAAGACTAAAACCAAAAGTAGACCATGCGGGATTTTGTTCGATAAGTCTCCAAAAAGTTGTAATAAAACCATGGCCTAAAACCTTTTCCTTTAATTCTTCTGGGAAATCCAAGACTCTGATTCTTTTTGAAATTGCCACTTTTAATAAATCTTTTTGACTTGCGTTTCCTCTGCGAGCATTATGATGCGCTCTCTCGTTGTCGCCCCAAGAAACCTCGTTATTGCCTCTTAAATGCTTTCTGTCAATATAACGAAGTCCCTGATCCTTGTCTTTTGTTATTAAGCATTCAAGTATAAATTTATCGTTGATTTTGATTCTTGATTTTAATCCATTAAGTTTGTTTTTGAGTTTTATATTGTCTGTCAGTTCTGGGTTATTCAAGAGCTTATAAACCGCAAGACGACGATTTCCTTCCAAAACTATATTTTTGCCGTTTATTTCATAGATAACGAGTTTTTCAAGTTGAGGTAAGTCAAACCCTTTTACCACTTCTTCGGCTAATTCGGACAATTTTAAATCTTTCTTGTTAAGAAAATACTCAATCAACTCTTTTTCCGTTTTTTTAAAATATTTATCAGGAAAACGGGCATTTTCATCCCAAAGAGAAAGTTTTTTTATTGGAATATTATTTTTTGTGAATATATCTGCCATATTTTATATAATTTTTGCTTTTTTGTAGTATTTCATATAGTTCATTATATGTCAATAAATTATATTTGAATAGGAGACCCTTGAAATACTTTTGTTCAAAACCAGGTTCGTCTACTATCGATTGGATTATAGCACTTCGTTCTCCCCTTTGTGCAGTTTTTTTCTGTTAAGTATGTTTTTTATAAAACTTGTTGACTTCTTTATCCCTTTCTTTGTTTCGGTTAATTTTGTCCGTCCAAACAGTACCGCCAATTTTCACTTTTTGTTAAAATTGGCGGAGAGGGAGGGATTCGAACCCCCGATACCTTTCGGTATAACAGATTTCGAGTCTGTCACGTTCAACCACTCCGACACCTCTCCTTTGATTGGTTTATAGGGTATATTATATGGCTATATGGTTAAAGACGAATTAGATTTGCGATTGTTTTGTGGGAATTCTAACCCTATTCTTAGTGAAGGTATCGCAAACAAATTGGGCATTCCAATGGGTCGTGCTGTTGTTGATACTTTTAGTGATGGTGAAGTACAAGTTGAAATTGAAGAAGATGTGCGTGGGCGAGATGTTTTTGTAGTGCAAAGTACTTGCACTCCTGTAAATGATATGCTCATGGAGTTGCTAATTTTATGTGATGCACTTCGGAGAAGTAGTGCTGGTCGAATAACTGCTGTGTTGCCTTACTTTGGCTATGCGAGACAGGATCGTCGTGTGCGCTCGGTTCGTGTTCCAATTACTGCAAAGTTAGTTGCTAATATGTTAGTGAGTAGTGGTGTTAATCGAATCTTAACGGTAGATTTACACGCAGACCAGATTCAAGGATTTTTTGATATACCTGTTGATAATGTTTATGCATCCCCATTGTTGGTGGCTGAGATGTGGCGTTCAAAATTGCCAAATTTAATTCTTGTATCTCCTGATGTTGGAGGGGTTGTGAGAACTCGTGCTATCGCTAAGGGAATAGGTGCGGAAATTGCAATAATTGATAAGCGAAGAGAGCGCGCCAATGTCTCTGAAGTTATGAATGTGATCGGTGATGTCGAGGGTAAAAACTGCATTATAGTTGATGACATTGTGGATACTGCTGGTACTTTGTGTAATGCAGCTTCTGCGCTTTTAGAAAATGGCGCTACAAGTGTTTATGCGTATATTACCCATGCAGTGTTGTCTGGTAGAGCATACGAAAATATTGAATCTTCAGTAATTAGAGATTTAGTTGTTACAGATACCATCCCAATAAATAAAAATCAGTCAAAAAAAATCAGACAAATATCTGTTGCTGAGCTACTTGCTGAGTCAATTAGAAGGGTACATCTAAATCAGTCGGTAAGTTCGCTGTTTTTCTCATAATCTGTTAAAATACTAGCTATGGAAAATTTACAATTATCAGTTAAACCTCGAAATGCTACTAGTAAAGGCGAGTTGCGAAGACTAAGAAAATCTGGTGAAGTGCCAGGCATTGTGTATGGAGTAAATAGTTCAGGAAAGATAGTTACTGAAATAGTACAAGTTTCCGCTAAAGAACTAGCTAAGAATATTAATAACCCTGATTTTTATTCACAAATTGTCACTCTCGTGCATGAGTCAGGTAAGTCGGAACGGGCGATTCTTAGAGAATTACAAAGACATCCTTGGAAAAACTCACAAGTACATATTGATTTTATGCGTGTTGACGACGCTAAGAAACTTAAAATTAAAGTTCCTTTCCGTTTCTTGCATGAGGATAAATGTATTGGGGTTCGTTTAGGTGGGGGATCAATAAATCACTTAATGTCTGATGTCGAATTGTTCTGTCTGCCAAAAGACATACCAAGATTTTTGACTATTGATTTAGAGAACATGCAGGTCGGACAATCACTACATCTTTCAGATATTCAATTGCCAGATGAAGTTTCTTATTCATTCTCTTTAAGTGATGAGGGGGCTGATCGTGCGGTTGTTTCTGTGACCATTCGTCAAGTTGAAACCGAAGCGAGCACTGTTACTGCACTTGCCGAAGCTACTCCAGTTGAAGGAGCTGCAGAGACTAAAGCAGCTGATGCTAAAGCTCCTGAAGCAAAGCCTGCCAAAAAATAATTGCCCGAATACTCAAATTATCCTTGTAAGTTATTAGTTGGTATTGGAAATAAACCTTTGAAGTATGCGCTTACTCGTCACAATGTTGGGTTTTGGTTTGTTGATCAGATGACCAACCTACATTCCATTACGTTACAATCAGATTCATACCAAAAGGAAATTGAATTTACAAAACTAAATGATTTTTGGATCAGTAAACCTTCTGAATGGATTAATTTAAGTGGTGTTGGAGTGGCCTACCTTAAAAAAAAATTCTTAGTTCAGAATAATGAAATCGTAGTCGTACATGATGAAGTTGATTTACCTGTGGGTAGAGTGAGAGTAAAGTTTGGAGGAGGTCACGCAGGTCATAATGGTATTAGAAATATGATTGATATGCTAGGCGGCGCTGATTTTTGGAGAATTAGAGTTGGAATCGGCAGACCTCAAGTAGGAAAGGAAACCGATAGCCATGTACTTTCAAAACCAATTGATGAGGAAAGGCAGATTATTGATACCCGATTATCTTTACTTTCAAATGAAATAAATAATTTTATGTCTGGAAATTTTCATAAAATGATACAATCTATCCACACCCAAACTTAACATGCGCTGCGGAATTGTCGGTTTACCAAATGTGGGAAAATCATCGCTCTTTAATGCGATAACACATTCAAGTGTGCCAAGTGAAAATTACCCGTTTTGCACTATTGATCCAAATGTAGGTATTGTTTCTGTACCTGACAGTAGATTGCAACCACTTTCGCAATTGGTTGGCTCAGAAACAATTATACCTGCCACAGTAGAATTTGTAGACATCGCTGGTTTAGTTAAAGGCGCTTCACAAGGTGAGGGATTGGGTAATGCCTTTTTAACTCATATTCGTGAAGTTGACGTATTAGTTCAAGTAGTGCGTTGTTTTGTTAAGGATACTGTTATCCATGTGTTGGATAGAGTAGACCCAATAGGTGATATAGAAATTATTGAAACCGAACTTCTCTTAGCTGATTTACAAACGGTACAGGACGCTAAGGAGCGTTTTGCCAAAAAATCTAAAAAAGAAGAAGATGGAATTATCCACATGGATTTTTTTCGCGAGTTAGAAGTGTCGCTATCAAAAGGATTCCCGGCACGAACATTTACTTTCCCTCATATTTCCGCACCTCATTGGATGAAATCACTTAGCTTATTAACCGCTAAAAAAGTATTATATGTTGCTAATGTGCTTGATCATGAAATATCCGGAAATCAATATAGCACTTTACTAATTGAATATGCTAAAAAACAAAATGCTGATTGCGTGATCATTAGTTCAGTCTTAGAGGCGGAACTCTCTTTATTAGAAAAAACTGATAAAATTGAATTTATGAAAGAGTTAGGCGTGGTTCAGAGTGGGCTAGATACCATCATCCAGCATTGTTATAGCTTGTTGGGTTTGCAGACTTATTTTACTGCTGGTGAAAAAGAAGTTCGTGCTTGGACGGTTCGAGCTGGCGCAAAAGCTCCTGAGGCAGCTGGGAGGATACACACTGATTTTGAAAAAGGCTTTATACGAGCAGAAGTGATAGCGTATCAAGATTTCATTTCTTTCGGAGGAGAGCATGGCGCCAAACAAGCCGGTGTATGGAGATTGGAAGGTAAAGAGTATGTCGTTCAAGAAGGTGATATCATGCATTTCAGATTTGCTCCAGCGTAATGTTGTCAATAAATCAAAAAGAAAGGTATGCTCGCCATATTATCCTTGATGACTTTGGCGAACATGGTCAAGAACAATTACTATCAAGCAAAGTATTAGTTGTTGGTATGGGTGGTTTGGGGTCTAATGCAAGCACCCAGCTAATTATGTCTGGAGTAGGGCATTTAATAATAAATGACTATGATGTCATAACCCGATCAAATCTACACAGACAACCACTTTTTAGCGAACATGATATCGGAAAGCGCAAGGTTGAAGTAGCGGCTCGTAGGTTACAAGATCTACAAGCTGACGCGACTATTGGTATTATTGACAAAGTATTAAATGAAGCAGAACTGGAAACTATTTTACCCTCAGTTACCTTAGTGCTTGATTGTTTAGATAATTTTCCAAGTCGGTATAAACTTCACCATGTTGCATATAAATACCATATTCCAATTGTTTCTGCTGGAGTAATTACTCATTCAGGACATGTAGCCTTATTTAATAATCGCAACGACGACCCCTGTTTTGAATGTATTTTTCCAAAACCCATCCTATCATTTACATCTGAAACTGATGGCTGCCAAGAACGAGGAGTGTTGGGAGCATTGGTTGGAGTTATTGGTTCGATGCAATCACTGTTAGCAGTGCAATGGATTGCTAATAGCACTAAAAATTATTCATATGAGCATATATTATTTTCTTTCAACACCCATACGTTACAGTGGGGTAAAAGTGTATTTTATAAAGATCAAGATTGTCTAGGAGTATGTCACCAGTGAAAAAATTATGTAAACCATTTAAAGCGTTGTTAGCAAATCCAATGTATGCCCAGTCTATTGTTTCACCACCTTATGATGTACCAACCCGTCAAGAAGCAAAAGCGTTAGCAATGAATAACCCACACTCTTTTCTTCATATTACCAGAAGTGAGATAAATTTAGATGATGGGGTAAAGGATAATGATGAGCGAGTCTACGCACAATCGAAGATTCAATTTGAAAAAGCAATACAAACCAAACTCCTTCTTCATGAGCAGACACTGGGAGTGTACCCTTATCAAATTGCGAAGGGCACCTTTACTCAAACTGGAATAATTGCGTTATTTTCATTGGAAGCATATCGAATGGGTAGAATTGCAAAGCATGAACTTATAAAACCTGACAAGGAAAAAGATCGCGCCATCCAATTGAACACACTACAAGCCCAACCAAGCCCTGTGCTCCTTACCGTTCCTACCGATAAGGCTTTCAACCGATTGCTTAATTCATGTGTCGCCAAACCATTGTCATTAGAAGTAGTTGATAGTGAGGGTTATTTCCATAGACTTTGGAAAATTACAGATAGTGATTTAGTTCAAACTATATGTTTACAAATCGAATCATGTAACCAACTTTTTATAGCAGATGGACATCACCGAACTAGTGCCGCAAATAATATCTCTGAGCATCATTCTCCAATACATAACGATCGCTTTGATTATTTTCTTGCAGGGCTTTTTCCAGCGGAAGAAATGATTATCCAAGAATACAATCGTGGGATTTTACCAAATCTAGGAATTAGCGCTGAGCAGTTACTTGCTTCATTGCAAAGTGTTGTCGCATTAACTGCTTGTGAAAAACCAAAATTTATTAACCCTGGTCATTGTGCGGTTTGTATACTTAATAGATGGTATATTTTTTCATTCAACCAATCGGATAATAAAAATCCAGTAGATAGTCTTGATGTAAGTAAATTAAGTCAGCAAATTTTAAGCCCTCTTTTTGGTATTTCTGACTTGCGTAAAGATACGAGAATTGAATTTATTGGAGGTAAAAGTTTTGATCTAATTGAGGCAAAAGTTCGCAATGCAGAGCTATTGGCTGGCTTTGCATTGCACCCTACGCCAATACATTCCATGATAGAAGTTTCCAGAGCAGGAGAGTTAATGCCGCCAAAATCAACTTGGTTTACTCCAAAATTATTAGATGGGCTGTTGGTACATTGTTATTAAATTAACTAGTTAGTTGGGTAACTTTAAGCGCTGGTGTAATTGGCTTGAGGTAGTAGTGTACTGATTAAATTGTTTACGATCAGGGTAGAGGTATTTTTCTATTGCATGAGCGCATAAAGCAGACTCATGAAAGCCGGAAAGAATTAATTTTCTTTTACCAGGGTAAGTATTGCAATCACCTACTGCATAGACTCCAATTCTATTGGTCTCAAAAGTATCTACGCGTACGCAAATTTGATTTTTTTGCATGGTTAGACCAAAATTTTCAACAGGACCAAGTTTAGGCAATAACCCATAAAACACTAAAAATACATCTGCTTTAATTTCAGTATTATTCACAATGAGTGAATGAAGTTTTTGGTCGCCTGTAAAGCTTTCAATAGTGCCAATCGTTAAAGAGATTTTTTTTTCAAGAACAAGTGCGTTAAGCGTGGTAACACTTGCGTGAGCGCCTCTAAATTCATTTCTTCTATGAATTAGATGGGTTTTGATGCCTAAACTCTGTAAGTTGATTGCCCAATCAAGTGCGCTATCCCCGCCACCGCAAATACAAACCGTTTTGTCGCGAAGAGATGCTGTGTCGCGTAGCGCGTAAAATAGATTTATATTTTCGTATTTGTCAATACCATTTATTTTAATTTTTCTAGGCGCAAAAGCCCCAAGCCCAGTTGCGCATACTAATGTTTTTGTTTCAATGGCATTTTCTTGAGTTTGTATAAGGTAATTTCCGTTCGGTAGCTGAGATAGGGATTGAGCGGTATTTTTTAAAAAAATTTGACAATCAAATGGTTTTATTTGAGCCATTAAATTTACAATTAATTCTTGAGCTAAAATTGAAGGGCATGCTGGGATGTCATAAATAGGTTTTTCTGGATATAAGTAACTGCATTGGCCTCCAACCATTGGAAGTGAATCTATAATTACAGATTGAATTCCAGCTAATCCAAGTTCAAAAACTTGAAAAAGCCCAGTAGGACCTGCACCTAGAATTAAACAGTCGGTCTTGATTTGGTTCATTTTGAGTCGCGGAGTGGTAGTGTCATTATCCACACCCCTCGTGTATTTTGAAAATCAGTTTCATTATTGTAAATGCAATAACCAACCCGTTCGAATTGAACGGTCGCATTAGTTGGGGTGTCTTTATGAATATAAGAATTTGTCATTATGTAACTCCCGTCTTTAAAGATGATAAAACTAGCAGGAACGGCCAATGATTGATCTAACCAATGAATCACTCCTTTTACTTTTTCACCGTTTGGTAGATTTTGTTTGAATGTATTTGGAATTATTTCAGCATGCACTGATTTGATTATGTCACCAGTGCAATCAATACTAGTGCATTTTATAATACTATCATGCCGAAGCCGAACTAATGCTTGAGGTGTTAGTCTATAAAAATCCTTTGAAGGATTTATTCTAATATCGTCCAAATCAACCAAAAGCTTCCTTTCTATGTTTGTAGAGGTATCAGTTAAAAAACAAGTAATAGGGTTTAACACAGCGGTAGAGCGTGGAGCATTTTGATTTAAATACTCACGACTGATATTTTCAAAATAACTAAACTCAGCTTCACTGTTTGCTTTACCAAATCCTGTCCTTACACAAAAGTCAATTATTGCTTGTGGTGGGTGGCCTCTGCTCTTTAATCCACTTAAGGTCGCAATCCTAGGATCATTCCATCCCTCAATTAATCTTTGTTCTATTTTAGCTTTGATTTCTCGTTTACTCGTCGTTGCGCCTTTAATTTCTAATCTTGCAAATTCAATTTGCTGTGGTTTTACTCCTAGATTTGCTTTATCAACTACCCAATTATATAAAACTCGATGATCTTCAAATTCTAACGTGCATAGTGAATGACTAATTTTTTCTATACAGTCAGAAAGTGGATGAGCGAAATCATACATGGGATATATATTCCATGTATGACCAGTTCGAATGTGGGTTTTTTTTAAGACTCGGTAGAGAATTGGATCACGCAAGTTCATATTTCGAGAAGCCATATCTATTTTTGCTCTTAACACAGCTTCACCTTCATTAAAATCACCTCGCATCATTTTTTCAAACAAGGCTAAATTTTCATTCTGGTTTTGATTTCGATAGGCACTCTCAATCCCTGGGCAGGTTAGACTTCCTCTGTTAAGTTTTATTAGCTCAGCTGAATCTAAGTCTACATAGGCGTTTTGATTTTTAATAAGTTCAATCGCTATGTCATAAAACTGATCAAAATAATCTGAAGCGTATGTTATGGAGGTTTCTCTAAAGCCAAGCCAATGAATATCGTTTAGTATCTCGGTATAAAATTCTTCAGTTTCCTCCATAGGGTTGGTGTCATCGTAACGAAGAAAACAAGGTGCTTGAAAATGCTTGGCAAGAAGAAAATTAAGGCTTATTGCTTTTGCATGTCCTAAGTGTAGCCTCCCGTTTGGTTCAGGTGGAAAACGAAATCTTAGCGATGTTTTGGGCATACCAAGACGAATATCTTCTTCTATCTTCTTTTGTATGAAGTTATTTGGTAGACTATAGTCCATGATGTTAGCTATTTTACTAGACGAATGAGCCTAATCGTAAAGCCTATTACAGCTTTTGAAGATAATTATATTTGGGCAATAACCTCAACAATTCAAAGTAATTTTGTAGTGCTTGTTGATCCAGGCTGCGCAAAGAGCACGGTTGCGTGGTTAAACCAAAATCAACTAATTCCAGAATCCATTCTTATCACCCACCATCATGGAGATCATATTGGGGGTGTTCAAGAGATAGTACAACGCTTTCCTGATTGTGTTGTCTACGCCTCAACTCATCCTGCCTATCTTTTTCCGTATATTGCAGTAAGTCCTGATAGCCCTATTTACCTTACCTGTTTAAAAACCAACTGTACCGTGTTCTCTCTACCTGGGCATACTGCTAAGCATATTGGGTTTCATTTTGCAAATGAAAAATTATTTTTTTGTGGGGACACTTTATTTGCTTCAGGGTGTGGGAGGGTGTTTGATGGCACGCATAGTGATCTGTTCAACTCAATTCAAACTATTGCATCACTAGATGCAGACACTTTAATTTTTCCAGCACATGAATACACCTATGCTAATGTTTTATTTAGTTTGATTATAGATCCTAGCAATGCTAGAGCAGTTTACAGAAAATCAGTTGAATCACTTCGGAATAATCAACTACCTACTCTGCCTACAACGGTAGGCCATGAAATCAAATACAATCTTTTTATGCAATGCCATACTGATTTAGTAATTTCATTTTGCCAGTCATATGCGAAAAAAAAATTATACAAAACACATGAAGTTTTTTATTGGTTACGAACCTTCAAGGATAAAGAATTTGATCCAAGTTACTAGGAATGTGTACTTACCCAGTATCGTTCAAAAGTAATATTTCCAGGAATCTTTCTTCGGTGTCTAGTTAACCCAAGCTCATTGCCCAATTGAAGACAATCATGTATCATCTGGGGATTGCCACAAAACATAACATGGAGTTGCTCTAATTTATTTGTATAGTTTTTCAATTTTTCTTTCAGATAAAATTGTACTCGAGGTTGCTCTGAGGTTGTAATTGGCTGATAATTAAACCAAGCAAATTGATTCTGTGCCTGGCTTAACTCATTATGATACATTAAACTCTCAATCGTTTTTCCAGAGTAGTACAGCAATACATTGCTAAACGTTGATAAGAGACCACTGCGCAGCATTGAAATGAACGGTGCAACTCCTGTTGTAGTTGCCACAAACCAAAGTACAGTTTTGTTATTCGCAATTTCAGATACAGTTAAATATCCGTATGAATCTTTGCTAAGTAATAATGTTTCCCCACATTGAAGCTGTTCCAATTTTTCACTCATTGTCCCACCAGCAATATATACTGTGTGAAGTTCAAGTTCTCGGCTACTGGGATCATGTGCGAATGAGTATGGTCTTTTAATTTCGACTCCATTTTCTATAAAAATACATTGTATAAATTGACCTGGTTGCCAAAGTAACTCTTCCCTAGAGAGGATGGTAAAATAAAAAATCCTGTAGCAGCTTATAGAAACCTTTCTCAATAATTGTGCTTCAATCATGTTTGACATGATACTATAATACTGTTAAATTACTATGCTTTTCTACACAATTAAGAAGTTCGATTTTTCTAAGCAACAAATAGCCTGCCAACTCATTTTTAATCCAATTTCTGGAACTCAGCCAGTAGTAATCCAACTACCTGCTTGGACACCAGGAAGTTATACCATGAGAAATTTTAGTAGTAAGATGCTTTCAATAAACGCTTTTGATGATGAGTATAATAAACCACTAGGTATCGAGAAATTAGATTTACACTGTTGGGTAGTTCGAGGGACACCTTCTAGAATAAGAATCGAATATACTTTATTAGCAAATGATCAGTCATATAGAGGGCTATTTCTTGATGCAAAACGGGCTTTATTAGAGTTAGCGGCTTGTTGCTTACTTCCTGAAGGTATGCACCAGCATCGTTGCGTGATACAAATCAGTCCACAATCTGTCAAAGAAAGTGTTTTTGAGAAAAAAAAATCATTATTTACGACACTACCTTGTACTCAAAGTAAGTCGAATGGATTTGGCACCTTTGAGTCCATTAATTATCAAACGTTAATAGATAATCCAATTGTGGTTGGTGAGCTAAAATATTATCAAAGTCAGGTTAATTCAGTCAAACACCAGTTTGTCGTATGTGGAAATGTTGTTTTACGTAAGCATTTTATTAAACAAATTAATAATATTTGCCAAACCGTAATGAGACAGTTTGGCTGCGTTCCTTTTCCACACTATGCGTTTATTATTTTTATTACAGATACCGGACATGGTGGTTTAGAGCACAGCGCATGTGCCTCAATTCAACTACCAAGCAAAGCGTTTGAAAGTAAATTCTATAACCCCCGAGCAAGCATTACAACCTCTGTACTTTCATTATTTGCCCATGAATATATTCACGCATGGATAGTTAAACGAGTTACCAATTACAAAACAAACACTACTTCACTTATCTCACCCATTCCCACAACTAATTTATGGTTTTTTGAAGGGTTTACACATTACTACGATATATTGGTTTTGGTGAGAGCTGGAGTGATTTCAAAGGATCGCTTTCTAATATTATTTGCAAAGGAGTTGAAAAAATACTCTGACTGCAAGGCACTTTCTTGGCAGTCGCCATCTGAAGCAAGTTTTGATAGTTGGATTCGTTATTACCACCCCCATTCCTTATCTGTGCTATACGACTCTTCGTATTATTTAAGCGGCATGGTTGTGGCGTTTTGTCTAGACACCCATGTTCGTGAATGTTTTGATAAATCTTCGCTAGATCAGTTTATTAAACACTTGGCAATACATAAATCGCAGATTAATGAAACTGAAATTTATGATCATATCACGAATTTTTTTGACTTAACTACTGCACGATTGATACAAAAACTCACACAATCCAGAGGTGTTATAAATATTTCTAAATCTTTGGACCAAATTGGTCTAGTTGCCTCAAATCAAAAGGGGTCATTTCAGCTTAAGATTAAGAATACAAATAAATTGCATAATTGGATACGGGTAACATGAACTTACTCTTAGATATAGGTTCAAGCATGCTCAAATGGAGATTTTATGAACAGCGTGATCAATCTGATCGGTATTTTTATCAAGGCTCTAAATTTCATGCAGGGGAATTTCAAACTATTGTATCCGTAATAAATACCTTACTTATGAATTCTAGTGGGTGTTATGCTATTTCAACATGTAAAAAAACTTCCAGTCACCAAAAATTTTCAATTGAGTTATTAAATCGCCATCTTATTCATCCTGTTCAAGATTTTCAAATTAAAAAAATGATGAAAATGAAAATCGCATATCCAGATTGTGCTAGTTATGGAGTCGATAGGGCAGTGGCAATAGAATCTACCCTTCAAAAATTTACACAGTCAACAGATGTTCTTTTAATTGGATGTGGCACAATAACCACTTTTGATTGTATAGAACAAGGTGTCCACACAGGGGGCGCGTTACTACTAAGTCCTTATGAAACATTGCAAACTGTTTCTAGTAAATTACACGTAGGGGCTTTACCTTCTAATAATTTATCTTATTGTTTTCCAGCCACAAATACAACAATGTCAGCGAAAGCAGGGACTGCTATTTCATTACTTGGCGCAATCGCACAAGCCTGTGCGTATTTTAAAAAAACGCCAAGTATAGTTCTCTACGGGGGTTATTCGTACCAACTCTCTACCCAACTTTCCTGTGATCATGTTGTTCAGCCTTTTTTAATCTTTGATACTATGCAAAAAATGTTACGAACCCATTATGAGTAGAATCATTGTGCTTTTTTTATCTATTGCAAATATGGTATTATTACTTTTTCTATATTTAGAAACATATAGACCAAAACATAATTTTGATAATTACGGTATTGAACCTCTACATCAGTTAAATACTTTATCAGACCTTAAAAATAACAATGAACTTACGCTGTCAACTAATCAAACGTTAACTGTTCCAGAATTATCTGAAACAATCCCTGTACCCCCCTCTACTCAACAGCTAGCAATAGATACAACAATATTATGTGCGCAAATACCATTTCCAACGGTTAAAGATCGTGATCGGGCGCTACAGGAACTTATGACATTCAAAGATTCGATTCGGTTAAGTTCATACAGTAAGTTAATTGAAAAAAACTTTTACAGAGTAATTATACCTACTGAAAAATCAATTTTAAAAGCACAGACTATTGCAAAAGAATTAAATAGACTTAATTTTAAAGAATTTTATATTATTGTAGATTCTAAATATCAGAGTTCAGTTTCGGTTGGAGTATATAAAAAGAAAAATACCGCAGAAAATATTGCTGTTAAATTAAAAAAAAGGTACCCTCAATTTGATTTTAATACAGTGCCTCTCGACACGGTAGTGCCGGAACTATCCATATCTTCAACTGTTGTAGCAAAAGACTCTACCCTTGCAAAACAGATAGAAGAAATTGTTACACCTCAAACAGTTCAGTGGACTTCATGTGAAAATGAGTAAATTGGTATAATAGTGATCGACGCCGGTATAGCTCAATTGGTAGAGCATTCGCTTTGTAAGCGAGCGGTTGGAGGTTCAAGTCCTTTTACCGGCACCAATTTTAAATGTTGCTATTATTTTTTAACAACTCGTGAAAACTCATCAAGGCTATTGTAAATAGCCTTGCCAAGCATTCTAGTTCCACAAGGACTGAGGTGATCTTCGTCAATAAAGTAAGAGCATTGTTGTGAAGCAATTCCAAAAGGCAGAATTAATTCGATGATAGACAAGTACCATACAGTTTTTTCCCTTAGGTTAGTTACCCTATCAATTATTTTTGCATCTAGTCTTTTGTAATGGGAAATTATATGATCAGAAATTGCAAAATTTTTATTCTGCATAGCCTTAAAACCTGAAAGAGTGTGAGGTTTTATAAATGGATCTACCCATGGACCAATCCATATAGTCGGTACCTTATGAGAAAATAACTGTAAATATGAAAGTACTGCAGAGATTTTACTATCTTGAATGTCATGAATCACATCATCATTATTGAATAATAATCTTCTTTGGTTTTTGGTTAGTAAGGTGAATAAATCTAAACCTGCTTGAATGTAGTAAACATTTTTAATCTGCGTTGCTTGATCGAGTATAAATTTAGCAATTTCTGAATTCGCACATTTTTTTTTAGAATTGGAATCTTTTTGAGCTGGGCGACAACCACCTTGTGCAAATGATATGACGAACCTATGAGTGCTATGTTTTAAAAAAATGTCATATAAATTATACCCATGAGAATCGCCAATAATAATTATCGCAGTGCCCCATTTATTAAAACAGCTAGCTAACGCGCTATCAGGAAGCTCAAGTGGTCGTTCTACCGCAATCATACACGGTGAATCTTGTGTTGGGGTTGGATCAACTAGGTTTTCTTTGTAGATAAGATAACTTTTTCGGGCATCTTTTTCAAAGGGTATTTCAGCCATTATAAATTCTAAACCTTTTGTATAGTAAACCATAACACTCCATGCGATCAGTAGTATCGTGCTACTTGATATTATAAGTAGCAATGTTTTATTGCTAATAGTATTTTTATTTCTAAATGGTTTCTCAACGAAATAATACGAGATAATTGAAAGCATACTAATTGCAATAAAAGCAACAATGATAGTTAGCGTGCTCCAGTTACCAAAGAGGGTATGTGTAATGACAAAAACAGGTTGGTGCCATAAGTATAAACTGTAACTCAATAAACCAATCCCAACTAGCAACCTTGATTGTAAAATCATTGAGACGAAGCTTTTATTCTGATAGGTATACAATATAAGGAGACAACTAGCTAATATTGGAATAATTAGTTTCACTGACGGTACGTTAGATTCTTCTGAAAAAAATGCAATTGATAGTATAATTGTAGTGATACTAATCCCAGAAATTATTTCATTCCACCAACGATTTTTACACTCTAAGAAAGCATGGTTTACACAGATTGCGCAAAACGATCCTGCTAACAGTTCCCAATATCGTGATGTAAAGCGATAGTAGTTTACTATTGGATCAGAAATAGAATGCAATTGTGCAATATAAATCCCTAACAATATTAAAATAAAGAGCAATACCAGTAGCCATATCTCTATATTCTTGATACGTAATCTTCTACCAAAGATTACTGTTACAAATAAGATCAATGGAAATGAAAAATAAAACTGCTCTTCAATTGAAAGACTCCAGGTGTGTACTAGAGGGTTATGTATCGCATCTTGATCAAAATACCCACTATGATTTGCCAGAAAAACATTTGATAGAAAAAATATTGAGCTAAAGCCAACAAATACAGCTCTTGAGTAATCTTCAGGAAATAAGAAAAATGGCACAATAAGAAACAAAACAAACAATAAAAAGTATAATGCTGGTAAAATTCTCCTCACTCTACGCATGTAGAATGATTTGAAGCTAAATGTAGATTGCTGCATTTCTTGATAAATTATAGAAGTTATCAAATATCCACTTATGACAAAAAAAATATCCACCCCAAGATACCCGCCAGTAAAAAATGAGTTGCCTGTGTGAAAAAGGATAACAGGGATTATTGCAATTGCTCGAAGCCCATCAATTTCTCTTCTATAGTACATGGTGTTAGATATTACATGGCATTTTACAATAGTTGATCTTAATTGCTACCCCGCACCTCAATTTCAGCTAACGTTCTTCATATATAATAATAAATATGAAGAACGTTGTAGCATTCTTTTTAGTATTACTGCTAGTGCAAATTACCATAATTATCGTATTTACATTAAACAAAGGCAAGGGTTTAATGACCATTTCAAAGCAGACTGATTTTGCCGCCCATAAAAGCACTGCTTTACACAACAAACCTAATCTATCAAGACAGGAAATTAACCCCGCTAATAATTATGAGCTTATTGGCAAGTTTGCGGAGGAAACTGTTACGCCTAACTTTATTGATACACAACGTGCCTTTCTAAATAAATTTAAAACAAATAGTGAAAATAACCAAGGTTTTGCTTTAGTGCAACCGCCCATAAATGAAACTTTATCTCACCCCTCAGACGAAAGCGCAAGCAGGGTTTTAAGTAATTCTGCAGTAAATTTAAATACCCCAGCTGTAGTCGATAGCGATGGTGATGGTATAGTAAATGCTTCCGATCAATGCCCCTCAGGGCTTACAAATTGGTCAAGCAATTTACAGAATGACAGAAACCAAAATGGCTGTAGAGATAATACCGAAGACCTTGATAGCGATCACGATGGAGTTCCAGATTTTCTTGACAATTGTCCTGCCGTCTCACAAAGTAATAGTGTATATGGTTTACTATTTATTCATTCTAATCAAAATGATAAAAATTTAAATGGCATAGGCGATACTTGCGAATTAAATCCACCTAGTTTGTATATTCCAGAAGGAAAAAAGTCCATATTAAAGTTTCAAACTTCTGGTGACTATGATGGTGATGGTGTTTTAAATTCAGTTGATTGTGACATCGATAATGATGGGTTAATTGATGCGCATTGCTCAGAGGTAACATCGTATACTGGTTCGGGAGAATTGCGTTATTACGACAATAGAAAATTAGCTCAAACTGACCGATGTCCCTTTAGTAGAGTTGGCTTTATTTCATCATTAAGTTCTGATCCGCTAGGGATTGGATGTGAACGATCAGATCAGATATCCGATGATGATAATGATGGTGTACCAAATAATCAAGATAACTGTCCTAGTGTATTTAATCATGATCAAGCTGATATGGAAAAAGATGGTATTGGCAATGCTTGTAGTAATATAACTGATTCAATTAAAGAGCACTCAACTTTTAAATGTATGCCTGATGAAATTTCCTCTTCAGATGGATCCGCATCACCACAAGCAAAAGCTATTGCGGATAATCTTTTAAATTCATTTCCAATAATTACTAATAACACATCTGATATTTTTGTTCCTTCGGTTCAAGGCGGTGGACCAAATACTTCCGTTGATTGGTATAGTTCTGATTCTCGCTGGCTTTATTTTGGTAGAAATGATTATTATGTTTCTCTTACTTATTCTAATGATAATAAAGCTGCCTTTGTGGCTTTTCCACCAGTAACACGCAAGATTAAAGTTTGTGTGTATATTAAATATGATAGTGCTTGCAATGACTCATCACCGGGATGTGGTTATGAACCAATCTATCGAGGTGTGAAAGAAATTACAATTCCCGCAGCCACTAGAAAATTATTTACCGATTTAACTGTAACACCTACTACCTCAAAAGAGTATTTTAAAATTATGGCCGATGATTTTAGCACAAATAGATTAAATTCTATTATTTGGGGTTTTTGGAATAACGCCCAGGGTTTTTACGGAGTGCCGACTTCTGATCTTGTGAGCGTTAATAATGGTGAGCTAAAACTCACTTCAAATATGCTCAGAAGCAGTAAATTTGCTTCTGAGCAAGCAGTGGTCAATGATATGAATAGATATATATTTAAAAATGGAAATGAATTTAGAATTATTAGCAATTTATATTTTAATATTCCTTTCTTAAATCAAATATACACCTATAGTAAAAATAAGTCTACAGTAGCTGGTGAGGACTCACCTATATGGATTTCGCGTGAATATCTTTTCACCAACTTCGCATTTTTTGATCCTGAGCGTAATATTGGAAAGTACAATATTATTGGAACAGCTAATCCAGTGCATCCAGTAATTGGTATTGAGTACCATGGAATTGATATCGATGTTCTACCCCCCACTATTAGTGGTGGTAGCCCGAAGCCTAAATGGGGAACCGGTGCTATATTTGGTTTGAATGTAGATGGCACTGAGCGTTGGGGTGCTTTTAATCGTGATTATTTTTTTAATTTTCCAGACAGTAATATCTGGAGGTTAGGTGTAGAGGTTGAGTTACGATTTAGCACTTCAGTAGTTTCAACTAACTACCGTATAAGGGGAAATAGCAATGATCCCATGCAACTTTTTTCTTCTATAAAGCCAGGTAAAAGTCTATGTTTCGGTAAAGATAAATCCCAAACAGCCTTTGTAGATAGTTGTAATAGTTCAATTTTTTCCTATCTAATGTCTTTAGGTGTTAATACATCAGATTTTCGTAATTTAAAATTTCCAAAATTACCTGAAAGTCCTCATACCTTAATTATTGCTAAAATCTTTAATCGTTGGGAAGCGTTTCCTAGCAACAGTTTGACTATAGATATCGTAAAGGGAGCAAGTATTTATAGAGATTTTGCTGTGTGGTTGCCAGTAGAAGATGCTTTGACTGATGAATCTCTTCAGCGCGTCCATACCCCTGATGGTTTTTTTCACACGAATAATTTAATGAGGTTATATAAAAAACATAGATTGCAACAAGTCAAAGTGCCAAAATCATGGCGATGCCCAGATGGATTCGATTCCACTTACTATAGCTGCTAATTCATTCATAAAATACATTTAATTATGGTATGATAAAAAGAATAAAATAGTAGGCTTATATATGAAATACAAACATGTCAAATTTCCAGATCAAGGTTCTTTTATAACTTTTAACAATGCAAAGCCAATTGTGCCTGATTTTCCATTTATTGGATATATTGAGGGTGATGGTATTGGTTTTGATGTATCACCTGTCATGAAAGCAGTGCTAAATCAAGCTGTTTTAAAAGCCTATGGCGATAAGAAACGTCTTTGTTGGGTCCCAATTTATTTAGGAGATCAAGCGATCCAAATGTATGGTGCGGAGCAATTTTGCCCTGAAGAATCTCTAGATGCAATGCGAGAGATTGGGGTCTCAATCAAAGGACCACTTGGCACTCCAGTTGGTGGAGGTATTCGTTCATTAAATGTTGCAATTCGTCAAAAAATGGACTTATATGCCTGTGTCAGACCAGTTAGGTATTTTACTGGTGTGCCATCTCCTGTAAAAAAACCTGAGGATGTCAATATGGTAATTTTTAGAGAAAACACGGAAGATATCTATTCAGGAATTGAATGGAAAGCAGAATCACCTGAAGCAAAAAAAATAGTTAATTTTTTAATCAATGAAATGCATGTTACCACAATAAGGTTTCCCAACACCTCTAGTATTGGTATCAAGCCTATTTCTAGAGAGGGAAGTGAGAGATTAATTAAGATGGCGATTCAATATGCTATTGATTTTGACTTACCTTCGGTTACACTTGTTCATAAAGGGAATATAATGAAATTCACTGAAGGCGGTTTCCGAGATTGGGGATATCAGTTAGCGATTAGAGAATTCGGTGCAAAACAATTCGAAGATGGCACTTGGTACTCTATAAAAAACCCTATCAATGGAAAGGAAATTGTCGTAAAAGACTTTATAGCAGATAATTTTTTCCAACAATCGATGCTTAGAGCAAATGAGTTTTCTGTTGTAGCGACAATGAATTTAAATGGAGATTATTTGTCTGACTCACTAGCAGCTCAGGTTGGTGGGATTGGAATCGCTCCAGGGGCTAATATAGGTGATTATTCTGCGGTATTTGAAGCGACTCATGGTACAGCACCTCGCTACGCAAAACAAGATAAAGCTAATCCAGGTTCAATCATTTTATCTGGAGAAATGATGCTTAGATATTTGGGTTGGAATGAGGCTGCCGATTTAGTGCTAAAAGGACTAGAAGGGGCGGTAATTAAGAAAAAAGTTACATATGATTTTCATCGTTTGATGGATCAAGCAGAACTACTAGGCACAAAGGCTTTTGGTGATCAAATTATCACCTCGATGTAGCAATCTTTTCAAAATAGTTAGGTATTATGAATAGATTAAACAGGGAAATAGAAAAAAATATCCTGATAGTAATTGACTATGCTCAGAAATCTAAACATTCGGTACTAACTCCAGAACATCTGCTTCTCGCCTTGCTTCAAGTAAAGGCAGTGAAGGATTTTTGTACTCAAAAAAAAATAAAAATTTCTCTGTGTAAAATTGAATTAAAGTCTTATCTTGAGTCCAATGTACCTAAACACTTAGATTCACCATCCAGTGAATTACTAAAAACCCCTGTTCCAACTAACGTTACCCATCGTATACTTCAACGGGTAATTGAATACTCGCAGACAACTAACAAACAAGACTACGACAGTTTGTTTTTTTTAATTATTCTCCATGATGAGAAAGATACATTTGCTTCAGCGTTGATGCAAAAATACAAGTTAGGAAAAGCCCAACTCCTTAAATATTTTTTATCTTTACAACTTGAAGAAGTGCTTACTTTTCCAACTCAACCAAAAGCCTCATCTGTTCGTAAAAATGTTGTCTTTCATGTTCTTGAAGAAAAAAAATCTAAACAAGAACAATCTACAATCGACTCAGTTTTAGTTAATCTTAATACTCTTGCACTTAATAATAAGCTACCTCCACTGGTGGGTAGAGTTTATGAACTTGATCGTCTTACAACCATCTTAGGCAGAAAACACAAAAATAATCCAATTCTAGTAGGTGATGCAGGAGTGGGTAAAACCACCTTAGTTCACGGGTTAGTGCACTTAATTACACAAAACAAGGCAATGCCGATTTTGAATAATAGCACTGTTTATTCTTTACAGATCGGATCGTTAGTGGCTGGCACTAAGTATCGGGGTGATTTTGAAAAAAAAATGGTTGAAATTATGACTTTTTTGAATGAAAAGAAAAACCCAATTTTATTTATTGATGAAATTCATACTATTATAGGAACTGGCTCTACTACTGGTAACACGCTCGATGTTGCAAATATGCTAAAACCTTTCCTGACTTCTGGATCTTTCAGATGTATTGGGGCGACAACGTATGTCGAATATCGAACTATATTTGAAAAGGATTCTGCCCTAGTAAGAAGATTTAGTAAAGTTGATATCAAAGAACCGACCGTTGATGAATCATTGGAAATAATTAAAGGAATTACAAAAGAATTATCAAATTTCCATTCTGTAATTTTTAGCGATGAGGTAATTCGCTTAGCGATAGCGCTTTCTGTACGATACATCGGTGATAGAAAATTGCCCGATAAGGCAATTGATATACTTGATGAAATAGGTTCCAAGTTTAGAAAATCAATTAAAAATGAACCTCTTCCATTTCCGATAACACTCGACATGGTTGAGGAGCATGTCGCTTCTATCACAAATATCCCTAAGCATTCATTGACAGCTCCACATTTGAATAAAATAGAATTGATAGTAAATGAATTAAATAATGAAATTATTGGACAGCAGGAGGCAATTACCAAGGTAACTAGTGCGTTAAAACGATATTACGCTGGTCTTCGTGATCCGGAGAAACCAATTTATCAATGTATATTTCTTGGGCCAACAGGTGTGGGTAAGACTATGCTTTGTAGAAAATTGGCTGAAAAATTATCCATGAATTTTGTACGTTTCGATATGTCTGAATTTAGCGAACAGCATTCAGTTTCAAGACTAATTGGATCCCCACCTGGTTATGTCGGTTTTGATCAAGGAGGTCAAATTACAGAAGTAATTGCGCGCAAGCCTCATTCAATTATTCTATTGGATGAAATTGAAAAATCTACTCCTGCGGTGCACCAATTATTTTTACAAATAATGGACAGGGGCGTGCTTTCCGATCAAATGGGCCGTGAGATAAGTTTTAAAAACTGCCTAATTGTCTTTACCTCTAATCTTGGTTTTGATCTTAATGCAAATGAAATTGGTTTTTCGTCCAACACTCAAAATATCACTCAGTCATTCGATAGAAAATCAGTTACAAAACTATTCCCACCAGAATTTCTTGGTAGGTTAGACGAATTGATTGTGTTTCAATCTTTAGGAAATCAAGAGCTGGAAAAAATAATTAAAATCAATATTAATAACTATTTAAATCGAGTCGTTAAAAAGAATTATAAATTTTTAATTGACGCTTCGGTAATTAAATGTATTTTAGAAAAAGTAATCGAGGCCCGTGCAGGTTCGCGCCCAATAGATAAATTTATTGAATCTTGCATTAGTGAGCCATTAGCTGACTTTCTTTTATCGTACAATGGCAAAGGTAATTTGGAACAGAACATAATTACTATTTTATATTCAGGTTTTGGCGATCGTTGCTCGATAAAAATTCCTCGTGAGCTTGAAACTACTACTTAGCTCTGAAAGTTATTCTACCTTTAGATAAATCGTACATACTTAACTCAACTTCTACACGATCTCCTCTAAGGATTCTGATGTAGTGCTTTCTCATTTTTCCTGAAATATTGCAAATGATTGTGTGACCATTATCAAGCTTCACTCTAAACGTTGCGTTTGGCAACGCATCAATTACAACCCCTTGAGATTTTATGATACGATCTTTTGAATCAGTCATTTTGTTTATTTTTGGATAACTCAAGCGAGTTAATTAATTTTTTCATCGTGAACACACTGTCAGGATTAAGTGAAATAGAAGTTATATTATTCTCTACTAAGAATGTAGTAAATTCAGGATAATCAGAAGGGGCTTGACCACAAATACCGATATACTTTTTGTTTTTCAAACATGATTTAATAGCCATAGAGACGAGTGTTTTAACTGCCTCATCTCTCTCATCAAACCCGCGCAGCAAACCTGAATCTCGATCAACACCTAGTGTCAACTGAGTTAAATCATTACTTCCAATTGAAAACCCATCTACGAGTTCTAAAAATCTATCTGCAAGAATTGCGTTAGATGGAAGTTCACACATTAAATAAATTTCTAATGCGTCTTTTCCTCTTTTAAGTCCGAATTTTTCCATTAATGAAATTACTTTTGAACACTCCTCAACAGTTCGTGCAAATGGAATCATCGGGATAATATTTTCTAAACCAACCGCAGTCCTCGCTCTTCTAATTGCTTCACATTCTAATTCAAAGCATTGAATAAACTGATCTGAATAATACCTTGAGGCCCCTCTAAAACCTAGCATAGGATTTTCTTCTTTTGGTTCGTATCTATCGCCACCGACGAGCGATGCGTATTCATTTGATTTGAAATCACTTAAACGAACAATTGTTGGTCTAGGGTAGAACGCCGCGGCAATTGTACTAATCCCTTCAGTTAATTTCTCAATATAGAAGTCTTTTGGATTACTATATCCAGATGTAATTTTCTCAATTCTATATTTTGTATATTCATCCAAAGAGTCAAATTCTATTAGCGCTTTTGGGTGAACTCTTATAGAGTTTGTGATTATAAATTCTAGTCGTGCCAAACCTACCCCGTCTACTGGAAGCTGTGATATTTGCATTGCAATTTGCGGATTTCCAATATTGACCATGAGTTTGGTTTTTGTTTTTGATAATGTTGATAAATCAAAATTTTCAACTGAAAACGGAATTATTCCTTTATAGACACGCCCGGTATCTCCCTCTGCACATGATATAGTTACAGGAGTCGTATCTTGTAATAGACTAGTGGCATTGTTACAACCCACAATTGCTGGGATACCTAATTCTCTAGCAATAATTGCTGCGTGACAGGTCCTACCACCTCTGTTAGTGATAATCCCAGCTGCTCTTTTTAAGACTGGTTCCCAGTCTGGGTCTGTTATATCAGTTACTAAAATTTCTCCTTGTTGTAATTGATCCATATCTTCAATAGATAAGATTAATCTTGTGTTTCCGCTAGCAATTTTTTCCCCCACACTTTTACCTTCAGTTAAGACTTCACCGTGAGAGGCAAGTGTAAATTTTTGATAAAATTGTTTAGATTGCCTGGATTTTACTGTTTCTGGGCGAGCTTGCACAACGTAAAGTTGCCCATCAATCCCATCTTTCGCCCATTCGATATCCATTGCGATTTTTTTACCGTGCATAATTGAATAATGTTCCTCAATCGCTAATCCATATTGAGCAAGTAGTACAATTTCATTATCTTGTAAAGCAAATTCATTTTGTTCATGTGGATGTACTGTAACATTTTTTGTAGAATGTCCAGCGGTGTGCTCTTGAGTATAGATCATTCTAAGTTGCTTAGTCCCAAGTTGCTTTTTTAGTATGGGGTTTTGCCGATTATTTTTTATTGCAGGTTTAAATGCATAATATTCATCAGGATTAATCGCCCCTTGAACAATATTTTCACCTAGCCCATATCCAGCAGTAATATAAATCACCTGATCAAAACCGCTCTCTGTATCGATTGTAAACATAACACCTGAACAGGCCAAATCAGAGCGTACCATTTTTTGAACAACAATGGATAAGGCAACTTGTTTGTGATCAAATTGATGATGGGCTCTGTACGATATTGCTCGATCAGTAAATAATGATGCAAAAACTTGTTTACAACAACTTACAAGATTTCTCCTACCTCGTATATTGAGATAGGTATCTTGCTGACCTGCAAAAGATGCGTGAGGCAAATCTTCTGCAGTTGCTGAACTACGAACTGCAACTTCTGAGTAACTCCCATCTGCATAGTTCAGTGAAGTGTAAGCCTCATAAATTTCTTCCTGAATTGCTTCAGGCATTTCACCATATTGAATACCAGCTCGTATTCTTCCAGCACCTTCGTTCAAACTTTCATAATCTTGGATATTTATTTTTGAAAGCTCTTCTTGAATTACAGCATCTACCTTATTTTTACTTATATACTCTCGATACGCATCTGCAGTTATGGCAAATCCATAAGGGACTTTAACATTTTTTTTTGTTAGGTTTGTGTATAGCTCACCGAGAGAGGCATTTTTCCCACCTACTACAGGGATATCCTGTAATGTGATGGTGTCAAAAAATCTGATATATTTATACATGCGGTATTAAAAGCATTTCATTTTACAATATAATGGTACTAATCACTAACTTATGCATAAAAACTTAAAGGATAAATAGACTATGGACGAGACGAGAAAAATATACTTAGATTACGCTGCAACCACACCTGTCGATCCAGAGGTTGCTAAATTAATGTTTGGATGCCTCACCATAGATGGTAATTTTGGTAATCCTGCCTCCCGAACGCACTCTTTTGGCTGGAAAGCAGAAGAGGCAGTTGAGTGTGCAAGAGCGCAAGTTGCAGATCTTCTTGGGTGCTCATCGAGAGAGATAATTTTTACTTCTGGCGCAACGGAATCTAATAATATTGCTATCAAAGGAGTTGCTGAGTTTAATGTAAATAAAGGGAAACATATTGTTACCATGAAAACCGAACATAAAGCAGTTCTTGATACGGTTCGGGAGATGGAACGAAGAGGATGGGATGCTACCTATTTAACTCCAAATTCAGACGGATTATTAGACTTTGAAGCATTTAATCAATCTTTAAGACCTGATACAACAATCGTATCAATTATGCACGCCAATAATGAAACTGGCGTGATTCAAGATATAAAAAAAATAGGTGAAATATGTAGGCAAAAAGGTATCATCTATCATGTTGACGCTTCGCAGAGTGCTGGAAAGATCCCAATCTCTGTAGATGATCAAAACATAGACCTGTTGAGCCTATCTGGACATAAAATCTATGGCCCAAAAGGTATTGGAATTCTATATGTGCGTAGAAAGCCTAAAGTCAGACTTATATCTCAAATGCATGGAGGAGGCCATGAATTTGGTATTCGCTCGGGAACTTTGCCTACGCATCAAATAGTCGGCTTAGGTAAAGCTTGTGAGATAGCAAAAGAAATCATGAATTCAGAAGCATTGAGAATTTCACGATTGCGAGATATTTTAGAAAAGGAATTGCTAAAAATTCCCGAAGTAAGCGTTAATGGATCTAGAGCACATAGATTACCCGGACACCTAAATATTAGTTTTTCATATGTAGAAGGTGAGTCACTATTGATGTCATTACAAGGGATCGCTGTGTCCTCTGGATCTGCTTGCACTTCAGCTTCTCTTGAGCCATCGTACGTGCTTCGTGCTCTTGGCTTATCTGATGAATTAGCACACTCATCATTACGCATTGCTGTAGGAAAATACACAACTGAGGATGAAATCAATTTTGTTATTACTAAAATTAAAGAATCAGTACAGCGACTACGTGAAATGTCTCCACTATGGGAAATGCATTTAGATGGTGTCGATGTTGAAAATTACGATTGGACAAAGCAAGCCCATTAAGATTTTTTAATAATTTTTAATCGCAGATCAAGTAGTTTTGATTTGTTCTTGAATCTTGTAAAATATTTTATTTTCTGGAATAGATTTATATATCGAACTATTTTTTTTATATGTCTTCGATCTTTCGAATGTTGATTGATTACCCTGATTTTTATATTTTCTTCAGTTTCATGAGGATAAAAATCAAATCCCTGACCTCTAAGAATAACTAAAAAATTTCCCCATTTATTTTTTAAAATCTGGTTATAATTATTCTTATTCTTAAAGTAATTTGTTATCTCTTGAATAAAAAATACTAATAATAATAAACCAAGTAGCAACCATCCATACAATGGTTTAAACCCTAAAACATGTGATGCGCTTTCTTGTAAGCCGTCGTCACTTTTTGTTCCTGTGTATCCAACAATGTTTTCGTTCCACCAAAAATCTATTGATTGAAACATGGAAAACATAATTTCTTGCACTGAGTCTGCGTCACTCTTCTTTTGAAATAACGATTGTATTGTTTCAGACGCGACAACTAAGGTTGTAGGATCAACTCTTAACCATTCTTCGGTTTCGTAAGAATATGCCTCTACCCATGCATGTGCGTGTTTATTTCTAATCACATAGCCTTTGCTATATGAATCCCATTCTCCACCAAGAAAACCTAGCACAATTCTGCTCGGTACTCCCGATGCTCTAAGTAATAATGCATACGAGCTAGCAAAATGCTCACAAAATCCTTTTTTGTTTATAAATAGAAAATAATCTGAAGAATTTTGGGGAGATTTTCCGGGTGATAGTGTGTATTGTAAATTAGCATCTTTAAAAAACATATTTATTTGTTTTATAGTATCAAGTGTGGTGTTTTGTTTTAGCTCGTTTCCTAGTTGAAATGTTTTTGGATTTTGCGACCTATCAATGTAGGTATACTGAAATTGCTCATATTGAGTTAATTGATCTGGTAAGTTTCCGTCTATTGTTGATTCACTGGTATTAAATTTAATTCCAGTTATTTCATTAGATAACAGATCTCCGCTACTGAGAGGTTGATAATTTCCTGAGATTGATACAACACGCTCTAACGTGTAATACCATCTTTTAATTGGCTGTCGATATAACGTCTTTATTTGATAGGTTTCTTGCTGCTTTTGGGGTGTTCTCCACTTTAAAAACTCACTAGTTGAGAGGGTTTGTTGGTAGATCTCATTCCATGAATTATTTTTATACATACCTAAAGATTTTGCTCTAAAGTAAAGATCTTCACGCACAATTTCTGGTTCGATTTTAGCAATAAACTGTATTTCATTAGAAAGCGTCAAGGACTCTATAGAATTCATATCCATTACTTCAGGTAGACCACTAACAGAAATATTTTTATCTTCAGGTGTTTGATTTGAATACCCAGAACTATATCTAGGATAAAAAACAAACAGGACGATTGTTAGTGGTAACATGATTACTATCATTATCAAAGTCTGGTTACATGCAGCAATATATTTTTTGATTGAAAATAATTGTTGCTCAGTAAAATTAAATAATGCCAAATTAATAATTAGTAAAACTGATGAATACATTACATTTATAATCTCAACTTTGTATAATAAAGATGTGAGATTTAACATTATTAACAGAAAGCAAGTTATCTTTAAATCTTTCTGATTTTCGGTTTCAGCTATTTTAAATCCAGTAGCTGAAAGTAGCAAAGAACTCCCCCAATAAAGCCCGCCATTTGATTTATTTAATTGATATAAAAAAATAAAAAATACAATAGGAATCAATCCAAATATAAGGTATGTAGATAGTTTTTTATTGGTAATCGATAGACGTAGTGTTACTACGTAGAAGAGCGCAAGCATTGGCACAACCCACCAAGGATGATGTTGAATTTGAGGGAGTGAATTGAAAATAAACAAGATAAAAACAATATGCTTGTGTGATTGAATTGATTGAGCATTTGTAGTATTTAACATGGTAATTTGAAGCGAGAAAGTGCAACTAGACATTCATTAGTATGAATATCACCAATTCCACTCCTATAGAATTCTTTCTGTAATTGTACTGTATATTCTTTTCGAAGTTTATTCGCTTCGATTATCCATAAACATAATTGAGATAATCTAGTTTCTGTATCACCGTGCAGTGAGTCAAAATCAAACAACAATGTTGAGCTGTTTGATGAGTTTGAAAATACTTTAGAAAATTTCTTCCTATTTTTAAAGTATATTCTCCAATCAATTTTTGATAAAGAATCGGACTCAATCCAGTCTCTATGATATTGAAATTCAACTCCCTCAATATTTCTACTTTGCTGTGAGATTAGTAGATGTAATGGGATACCTATAGGTTTGGGGTAACAGGGGATTGTATTCTTACATTTTAAAAACCAGTACGTTTTAGTTAACCCAAATGGTGATGTAGTAGAAACCACAAACTCTGGTATAGAAACAATTCCTCGTTGATTTGAAAATAGATTAATTGACAAAGAAGTCTGCTTCGCAGTTGTGCAATATAGACGGTAATTTTCATCTGTTGCCTTTAATAGAATTACCAGTGAGGTTTCTCTCTTTAATTTAGGTATTTTTAATGTAATGCAGAAAGGTGAGTGAGCTTGCACAAGATAAGGGAAGACAGGATCTATCTCTACAAATAAACCGCAGGTAAAGTTTTTAATAATTGCAAAGAGAAACCAAGAGGTATGTATAAATGCGTAAGCGTAAACAATATTATTTCCATAATTATACGCCGCTAACAGCTGGACAAAGATTAAAATGCCAAAAATTATCCCTATGGGAGTTGGGATAATATATAGTTTGGAATATGTTGGATTGCAATATCCTACTGTTTCTACGACTCTCCTTTTAAATATTTTTTGCTGCCAGGTTATAAACCTACGAATCATCTACGGTAACGGGGTTGTGGAGAGTATAGTTTGAAGTACACTTATAGTTGATTTGTCAGGCACAGCGCACTTTGTTTTATGCTCGCAACAAGGAACAAAAACAGTATGTATGTCATCTGGCAATACAAAATTTCTTCCTTGAATAAGAGCAATTGCCTGAGCCATTAATTTTATTTGCAACGCACCACGAGGAGAAATACCAGTAATTAATTCTTTACTTTTTCTTGTTGCCGTAATAAGCTCAATTAGGTACTGTAATACCGAATCAGACATGCAGATTTTTTGAGTTGCGTCATAAATCTTATTTAGAATTGTTGAATCAATCAAAGCATGAGGTATTATATTGGAATTAAATACTCCTTTTAGTATCCCGAGTTCATTTTGCGCGTCTGGATATCCTAATGATAGACGGCAAATAAATCGATCTAGTTGAGATTGTGGTAATTGAAATGTACCTGAATGCTCCGAAGGGTTTTGTGTTGCCAGCACAATAAATGGTTCCGGAATTTTACTTGTAGTCCCGTCTATTGTGACGCAACGCTCTTCCATAACTTCCAATAAAGCACTCTGGGTTCTAGGACTTGCACGGTTAATTTCATCCACAAGAAGAATATTTGTAAAAACAGGACCTTTTTTAAAAGTGAGAGTTTGATTGGTGTTGTTTAATGTGTAATACCCAAGAACATCTGACGGTAGTAAATCATTAGTACATTGCACTCGTTTTGTCTCCAACGAAAAAGTCGACGAAATTATTTTTGCCAAAGTAGTTTTTCCAACACCTGGAGTATCCTCAATTAGAATATGACCTCGCGCACAAATTGCTGCAATGCAAAGCGTGATAGTATCAGTTGAGACGTACATCGATTCCTGTATTGAAGAGATAGCTTTTTTAATTAATAAAGATATTTCAATTGTCATATCAATTGTAATAGTAAAATATAATGTAAGAAATACGCGCCCGTAGCTCAGTTGGATAGAGTACCTGGCTACGAACTAGGGGGTCGGGAGTTCGAATCTCTCCGGGCGCGCCATAGCAATTGAAAATTCGGCGCATGTTATTTTTTTTGAAAGTGTTCATGAATGTGGTTTTCTACAATTGAAATAAATTCTTCAGCAATTTGATCCCCCTTTAACGTAGAATGTTTTTTACCTAAAATATAGACAGGGGCGACTGGATCCTCACCATTTCCAGGTAGACTTATGCCAATATCAGCTTGTTTTCCTTCACCTGGACCGTTAACAACACACCCCATTACAGCAATAGTGAGATTTTCGACACCGCTATAGGTTTCCTTAATTATGGGAAATTTTAAACTGAGCCATTGATTTACATGTTCGGCTAAAGTTTGAAAATAACTACTTGAAGTTCTACCACAACCAGGACATGATACTACTTTCGGTGAAAAGTTGCGTTTCCCAAGAGATTGAACAATGAATTGAGCAATTTTAACTTCTTGGCTTCTGTCTGACTGGCTTGAAGGAGTTACTGAGACCCGTATGGTTTCTCCAATCCCTTCCGAAAGTAGGATACCTATAGCGACACTTGATTGTACTATTCCTTGTGTACCCATACCAGCTTCAGTTAGCCCAACATGCAATGGGTAGCTACATTGTTTGCGTAATGATCTATACACTGACAATAAAGAATTAACCGAACTTGTTTTACAAGATACAATAATTTTGTCTCGGGGAAGTCCTTGACTTACTGCAAAATTGGCACTAAATAGGGCACTTTGAATTAGCGCCTTTTCAAGTACCTGTTCTGATGTTAGTGGATTTCCATCCTTAGCGTTGTCATTCATAAGATTAGTAAGTAATTGTTGGTCTATCGAACCCCAATTCACACCAATCCTAATCGGTTTTTTAAATTTCTTTGCAACTTCTATTATTTCTAAAAAATTTACATCATGTTTTGACCCTCTCCCAACATTTCCAGGATTTATTCTGTATTTATCTAACGCTACCGCACACTCATGGTTGCTTTGTAGGATTTTGTTTCCATTGTAATGAAAGTCTCCTATTATTGGTACGATATAACCACTCTGCACTAATTTATTTTTTATCTCTACCACACTAAAACTTGCCTCGGAATTGTATACACTGACCCTTACTAATTCAGACCCAGCGTCAGCAAGAAGCTTTATTTGATTAATTGTTTTTTCGGTTTCTTCAGTTGGTGTGTCAGTCATGGATTGAATCCTGATAGGATTTCCTCCACCAATCACAATGGAACCTACAGATACTTGATGTGTTAGTGAGATGCTACTCTTCATTTTTTTTAGTTACGCCCTTGAAAAACATATAGTTCAACCCTAGTATTTTACTGTATGCCTACAGATGAAATAGAACCACAAAATAATTCCCAATCTCCTCATACCAATGATCAAGCTTCTAACGATCAATTAACCACGGAGTTACCAAGGGGAGAGTTTGAATTAAAACTAGATGAATTACAAAAACGCTGTGACGACACATGGGATAAGTTAATAAGAACTACTGCTGAGTTTGATAACTACAAAAAAAGATCACAGAAAGAGCTTGAGACAGTTAGGAAATTTGCTGTGGAAGACTTTGCAAGTGAATTAGTTACAATTTATGATAGTCTTATTGCTGGTAATGCGCTCTGCGAATCTAATAAAGAATCTCTGCCCAATCAATTTATTGAGGGGTACAATATGACATTGTCATTAACACAGCAATTAATGCAGAGGATAAAGATTGAAGAGGTCAATCCAATCAATCAAAAATTCGACCCTAGCTTTCACCAAGCCATGGGCGTCTGCTCGGATGATGATATAGAAGTTGGTTTTGTGGGGCAAGTTTTACAAAAAGGCTACACACTTCAAGGTAGATTACTTAGACCTGCCTTGGTTACAGTCAAGAAATAAATTGTGCGTACTTGAAAAAACTCAATATGCCACTACATTTGTAGTACAAATCGAAAATATAATTTAATTAAGGGGAACATATGTCAAAAGTAATAGGTATAGATTTAGGAACCACAAACAGTTGTGTTGCGATTTTAGATGGCGACCAACCACGGGTAATTGAAAATAGTGAAGGAGCACGGACAACTCCATCAATAGTGGCTTTTAGTGAAGATGGCACAATCATCGTTGGCCAAGCAGCAAAAAGACAAGCTGTAACTAATCCAAAAAACACAATCTCTGCTGCAAAAAGATTGATTGGTAGAAAATACAACGATCCAGAAATAACTAAAAATAGTTCGTTAATTTCTTACACCATCACTAATTCTGAAAATGGTGATGCTTGGATTGAGATTCGAGGCGAAAAATATTCACCACAAGAAATCTCTGCTAAAATTTTGTCAAAAATGAAAAAAACAGCAGAAGATTTTCTCGGATCCCCAGTTACAGAGGCTGTTATCACAGTACCAGCATATTTTAATGACTCACAAAGACAGGCAACAAAAGACGCTGGAAGGATTGCTGGTTTGGATGTTAAGCGTATTATAAATGAACCGACAGCTGCTGCCCTAGCTTATGGATTAGGAAAAAAAGGTAAAGATCAAAAAGTCGCAGTTTTTGATCTAGGTGGAGGTACTTTTGATATCTCAATTATTGAAATAGCTGCAGTAGATGACGAACAGCAATTTCAAGTATTATCTACTAATGGAGATACATTTTTAGGTGGCGAGGATTTTGATAATATTCTACTTGAACATGTAATAAGTGAGTTTAATAAATCTCAAGGGATCAATCTAAAAAATGATGTGTTGGCTTTGCAACGACTTAAAGAAGCGGTTGAAAAGGCAAAAATCGAACTTTCATCCATTGAATCGACAGAGCTAAATTTACCTTACATTACAGCCGACTCACAAGGCCCAAAACATCTTGCTATGAAAATTACGCGCCCAACGTTAGAGTCTTTAGTGCAACATCTTGTTGATAAAACTCTAGTTCCTTGTAGGACTGCTTTGAGTGATGCGAAACTAACTGTAGGTGATATTCACGAAGTGATACTCGTTGGAGGTCAGACCAGGATGCCACTAGTTCAAAAAGCCGTTAAAGATTTCTTTAAGAAAGAACCTAGAAAAGACGTCAATCCAGACGAAGCGGTTGCTGTTGGTGCTGCAATTCAAGGTGCTGTTCTGGGTGGTTCAATGAAAGATGTTCTCTTGTTAGATGTAACGCCTCTTTCATTAGGGATCGAGACATTAGGCGGTGTCATGACTAAATTAATTGAAAAAAATACCACTATACCAACAAAAGCAACACAAGTTTTTTCAACTGCTGAAGATAATCAAACAGCTGTTACGATACATATATTACAAGGAGAGAGGGGTATCGCATCTGGAAATAAGTCACTGGGAAGATTTGATTTAACTGAAATACCTCCAGAATCAAGAGGGACACCTCAGATAGAAGTAGCTTTTGATATAGATGCGAACGGAATCCTAAATGTTACTGCACTTGATAAAAAAACTAATAAAAAACAATCAATCGTCATTACTCCATCTGGTGGTTTGACAGAAAAAGAAATTAGGGAGATGATAGAAGACGCAAAAAAGAATGAAGAAGCGGATAATAAATTAAAAGATCGAATCTCTATTGCGAATACTCTTGAATCAACAATACATGCTTTAGAAAAAACAATCACTGAAGCTGGGGATTTTTTTACTCCTGATGAAAAAAATCTATTGCAAAATGCAATTACAAAAGCAAAGGGTATTATTCAGGACAATAATAATGATGCTGAAGTTATTAAAAAAGCTATTGAAGAGTTTGCCCAAGAATCCTCTCCCCATTTGCAACGATGGTATACCCATAAATCAGAGGCTGAGAAAAATAAAAATCAAAACCAAGACTCAAAACAGCCAAATGACGAAAATATTGTTCAGACTGATTTTGAAGATTTATCAAAAAAAGATTCATAATAATGTTTTAAATTATCGGTGTATGTTTTGAGTAAAGATTATTATTCTATTTTAGGAGTTAATCAGCAAGCCACAGAAGACGAGCTTAAAAAGTCGTATAGAAAACTTGCTATGCAATATCATCCTGACAAAAATCCAGGAGATAAAAAAGCTGAAGCAAAATTTAAAGAAATTAATGAAGCTTATACAGTTCTTTCAGATTCAAAAAAAAGAGCAATGTATGATCGCTATGGGTCAGATATGGCGCAAGCGGCTTCACAATCACGAGATGGTTTTGAAACAAATTTTGGTGATTTTTCAAATCTAGGAGATATTTTCGGAGATGTGTTTGATAATTTTTTTGGAGATCGCTCAGGTCGCAGTTCAAAAAACAATCATAATACACCGGGTGAGTCGCTAAAAATTGAAATTGATATCTCATTTGCTGAAAGTGTTCTAGGAGTTAAAAAAGATATTGAATACAAAAGATATGATGCTTGCAATACATGTGATGGAAAAGGAGCTGATTCTACTGGCGGTATAGAACATTGTTCTGCGTGTAAAGGTTCTGGAAAGATAAGTACCCAACAAGGTTTTCTCATCTATCAACAAACTTGTTTAAAGTGTAGAGGGCAGGGAATTTCAATAAACAAACCTTGCACAACTTGTAAAGGAAATGGTAGGATTTCTAGTAAAAAAAATATATCCGTATCGATTCCTGCGGGAATTGATAATGGTAACACTATCCAACTTTCTGGTGAGGGAAATGCAGGTATTAGAAATGGTTCAAGAGGTGGTTTGTATATTTCAGTAAAGATTAAACCCCATGATTTTTATGTTCGCAATGAATATGATCTTCATTGTACTGTACCAGTACCTGTTACAACTCTAATCTTAGGTGGAAATATTTTAGTACCATGGGTTGATGGTACTACACTACAACTTTCTGTAATTGCAGGTACTCAATCAGGTGAAACTATTACAGTTAAGGGTAAAGGTATTAAATATCTTCGATCAAAATCGGAAGTTGGAGATCTTCATTGTCTCTTGCATGCCCAAATCCCAACATCCTTAACAAAAAAAGCAATTGAGCAAATCACTTCTTTAAAAGATATCTTTGAGAATAGTAACTACCAAGCAACGAAAACAAAAAAATGGTATGAAACAATAAAGCATTTGTTTGCAAAGTGAATTAAAATAAATTAATGAAACTTCTTCGCGTTGCTATTTACGGTGCCCATGGCAGGATGGGGGTGGCTACTTACAACGCCCTTCAATCATTTTCACATAGTCAATACAAACTTTCCTTGACAAGTGTATTCGAACATAATGCACACCCATTATTAGGGTCGTCATTTCTAACACTCCCTATAAAACTTCGTAGTTGCGCTACCCTACAGGACAAAGAAAATTTTGATGTCTTAATAGACTTTAGTGGTAAGCATGGCACTTCTGATTTAGTAAACCACATTAAGAAACCTAACTACTCTTTGATAGTAGGCTCAACGATGATCTCTGATAAAACAAAATTAAAATTGAAGAGTATTTCAAAATATACAAAAGTTTTGATTTCTTCAAATATGAGTCTTGGAGTAGCGGTTCTTGAAAGAAATTTAACTATGATATCTTCTATTTTGCAAGATATGGCAAGTATTAGTATTCATGACACCCATCATATCCATAAAATTGATGCTCCTTCTGGAACTGCACTATCGCTGTTAGGTGCTGTTAATAGAGGTCTGCAAGTACCAAGAAGCCCACTAATTGCTAAATTTGGTAAAAATAAACCTCTTTCAAAGAAAGAAATTTCAATTGCGATTGAAAGAGTCGGTGAGGTGATTGGTGATCATTCGGTGTCATTTTATTTTGGCCATGAAAAAATTACCCTAACCCATCAAGCCTTTGATCGCTCAGTTTTTGCTGAGGGTGCGCTGTTCGCTGCTACAAAATTACATACAAAAAAAAATGGATGGTTTTCATTGGCAGATCTTATTCTATGAGCACAGTTGCCTTATTATTTCCAGGTCAAGGCTCACAATATTCTGGAATGGGGAACGCTTTTTATGAAAAGTACCCAGTATTCAAAGAAATAGTGGATCAAGCAAGTGACATATTACAATTCAATGTCTACAATATAATAAATAATAATGACACAACACTATTAAACCAAACTGAGTATACCCAACCAATTTTATTCACCTTAGAGTACGGTATTTATTCTTTACTTAAACAACACCTAAGTAAACATTCTTTAGTTATGGCAGGCCATAGCTTAGGGGAATGGTCAGCTCTTGCTTGCTCAAATACCATTACTTTTGAGAGCGCACTATCGCTAGTTTCAATTAGAGCAAAATTGATGCAAGAAGCAGTACCAATTGGAGAAGGGGCTATGGTGGCTTTAATTGGATTTGAACTACCCGCTCTGGTAACTTCTTTGGAAAGATTTAATTCTAATGATGGCAATGTTGTTGAAATTGTTAATATTAACTCAGCTCAGCAAATAGTGCTGGCAGGAAGAAAAACATCAATAGAACAATGTATGAGTTATTTACGTGACAATAATATTGTTAAAAGAATTATACCTTTAAATATTAGTATACCTTCACATTCAAGATTATTACATGACGCATCTAAGAAATTCTTGCATAAACTTTCCACTATAAAATTTAACACCCCTACTTTTCCAATAATACATAACAGAACAGCTTCAGAAAATTCACTTGCTGATCAAATGCCAACTATAATCGCAGAGCAAATTTCTCATCCTGTGCTTTGGCATGATTCAATGCTATATTTACAAAAGAAATTCAATCCAAAAATTATAATTGAGGTTGGTCCGGGAAAAATTCTTATTACCTTGATAAAAACTTTATTTACCACATCTGCAATATTTAATACTGATAATGATGAGTCGCTAGATAAAATTAAAATGGAGTTACTACATGACTAACCTTAAAACTGCTTTAATAACTGGAGCTTCTCGAGGGATTGGGAAAGCCATTATGGAGAAGTTTGCTCAAAATAACTTTTTTTGTGTTGGAACAGCAACAACTGACGAGGGCTCCCGTTCGATATCAGATTTGCTAGAACAAACACAATCTTTAGGCTTTGGGCACACCTTAAATGTTAATAAAAGCGAAATGGTCGATCAACTTTTTGATAAATTAAATGATAAAAATTTATTACCTGATGTTTTGGTATTAAATGCTGGAATTACAGCCGATAATTTATTTATAAAAATGACTCAGGATGAATGGAGCACGGTTTTACAAACAAATCTGCATTCAGCATTCTCTATTACTCAGAAATTTCTTAAGCCAATGCTTAGAAATAGATTAGGTAGAATAATAATTATCACTTCCGTTGTTGGTGTGTCTGGAAATCCAGGCCAAGTTAATTATGCAGCATCTAAGGCAGGGATCATTGGTTTTGCTAAATCTTTAGCACTAGAGATTGCCAGTAGAAATATTACTGTTAATTGTATTTCACCAGGATTTATTGAAAGTGATATGACTAATTCTCTAACTGAATTGCAAAAACAAAAAATTATATCTATGGTTCCAATGGGCAGAATGGGAAAAGCTGATGATATCGCATCGATTGCCTTATTTTTGGCATCAAATCACGCTAGTTACATTACTGGAGAAACTATTCAGTGTAATGGTGGCTTATATTGTCAGTAGATTTAACATAAACCATTACTTTAGTATATAATGTTAAGAAATAAACGTTAGTAAAGGAGCGTAAAAATTTATGGATTCTATTGAAGAAAGATTAAGAAAAGTAGTCATTGATACATTGGTAATCAAACCGGACGAGTTAAAACTTGAGTCATCATTTGAAACAGATTTAGGAGCTGATTCACTTAGTTTTGTCGAGCTAAGTATGGCTGTTGAAGAAGAGTTTGATATAACTATACCGGAAGAAGATGCTGAAAAATTAACTTCTTTTCAAAAATTATTAGAGTATATTAAATCAGCAAAACCTAATAGTTAATTCAACTGTTTTTAGTTTAGGTTGCTTTGTCTAACAAAGTTAGAGTTGTCGTTACAGGCCTTGGTTGTGTTTCACCACTAGGTCAAGATTACGATACAACTTGGAAAAATTTAATTTCAGGAAAATCAGGCGCTAAGCCTATTACCCATTTTGATGCTTCTGATATAGCAACAAAATTTTGTTGCCCCGTAGTAGATTATGACATCAGTTCATTTATTGATGCGAAAGAAGCAAGGAGAAACGATCCGTTTATTATTCATGGTATCTGCGCTGCTGTTCAGGCGATACATGAGTCACAATTAGTTGCAGACGAAATATCTTGTCATAGAATAGGAGTTTCTATAGGATCAGGTATTGGAGGAATTAATTTTATTGAAGCCTCGCATTCGTTGATAGAATCAAAATCTTATAGAAAAATCACACCATTTTTTATCCCTGGATCTATTACTAACATGATTTCAGGTAATATATCAATCCGATTTAACTTTAAAGGACCTTCATTCTCTATTGTTAGCGCGTGTACGACTGGAACTCATAATATTGGAAATGCCATGAGATTAATACAGTGTGGGGATGCAGATGCAATGGTGGTTGGGGGATCAGAATGCGCATCAACAAAGTTAGGTATAGTCGGTTTCGGTAACGCGAGGGCGCTTTCTACTAGAAATGATGATCCATTGACAGCTTCCAGACCTTTTGATGTGGACCGAGATGGGTTCGTGATGGGTGATGGCGCTGCTGTAATTGTAATTGAGTCTCTTGAATTTGCCCAAAGGCGAGGGGCAAAAATTCTAGCTGAACTTGTTGGATATGGTACTTCTTCTGATGCGTATCATATTACCTCACCATCCGAAAATGGGGAAGGGCCAATTAGATGTATGAAAAACGCTCTTATAGACGCAAAGATTACGCCTGAAGAAATAAATTATATTAACGCACATGGAACATCAACGCCAGCTGGAGATGTCATTGAATCAAAAGCTATTGGTTCAATTTTTCCTTCCTCAATACAAGTTAGCTCTACCAAGTCTATGACTGGCCACTTACTTGGCGCATCAGGAAGTATTGAGGCGATTTTTTGCATATTAGCTACCATAAATAATATAATACCGCCAACCATTAATGTATTTAACCAAGATCCAGATTGTAAAATTGACTGTGTGCCAAACAAAGCAAGAGCTTCTGAAATATCCTACGCGCTGTCAAATTCTTTTGGTTTTGGTGGTACGAATGGGTCACTTATTTTTAAAAAATTTACTTAATTAATATTTCTTGACAATTTGCCCAAAACCAATTTTTTCTTCAATAGATGATGTGGAGAAAACACGATTAGTTTTTTACTCATCTCTTAACAATGAATCTAACAATGCTCATTATGTACCAAGAAATTTAAAAAGAATTTTTTTATGGAAAGGTGAGGGGGTTTATTCAGATAATGGAGACTTGATCTCAAATAATTTTTTTGAGACTCTTGACACATATTCCCAAAAACAATCTATTGTGAATCCTGAAGGTGGAATTGTTGTTTATCTAAGTTTTGAAGCAAGCTATCAAATTTATAAAATTGAAAATCCTAGAAAAGATTTCATTTACGGTTTTGTGTATGAGTATACTTCAATGGATAAGTATGATTATTTTACCCCGCTTATTTCTAGTTCATTAAACTTAAACGGATCGCCACTATCACTTTCCTATAACTACCATACTCCAAAAAATATTTACAAAAATATTTTTTCACAAATTAAGGACTCAATATACTCTGGCGAAGTGTATCAAGTAAATACTGGTATAAAAGTTTCAATACATTCCTCATCCCCGATTCATCTGTTATCAGTATTCTTAAGTTCAATTAAGCATAATCCCTCATTTTATTCGACATATTGTAATTTACCAGAATTAAAATTAGTTTCATCTTCCCCTGAATTGTTATTTTCATGGGAAAATAATAAAATTACCACCGCTCCAATTGCAGGAACTTATGCACCAGGTGTTTATGCGGATATTTTAAAGTTCAAAGATAGCTCAAAAGAAATCAGTGAACATTTAATGCTTGTTGATTTAGAACGTAATGATTTGGCAAAGATTAAATTCGCAAGCAAAGTTAAAGTAAAATCTTTTGCGACTATAGAAAAAACCTCCAGTGTATCACATTTAGTTTCCTATATACAAGCGCAGCTTTCTGAATTTTTATTTTCTTCTGTTTTTCCTGCAATTTTTCCAGGTGGTTCTATTAGTGGCTGTCCGAAATACGCTTCTCTTAAGTATATTAAGTCACTGGAAGTTGATATTAGAAACTTCTATACTGGAACTATTGGATTTTATAATTACAAACGAAATGCTAAATTTAATATTTTAATTCGCTCCATTCAAATGGTGGAAAATGATTTTATTTTTCATGTTGGATCAGGGATTGTTTATGATTCTAATGTATCTAGTGAGTGGGAAGAAATATGGCAAAAAGCGAAACCTATGTACAAAACTATTTTTTCAATAGTGTAGTAGCAAAGCCAATGTATCATTATTCAGATTATTTGATTGAAACTATGAGAATTATAAACAATCAAATCCCTTTAATTAATCTCCATATCAAAAGACTATTAATATCAATGCCTCACCTTAAATTGCCGACAGATTCAATTGTTGCAATACAAGAATATATAAATTTTGAAATCAGAAAAGAGAAGATTGAAACTGCAATTGGGCGTTTAACTATTTCAAGAAATAAATGTAATGTCTCTAGTGAGCAAAGCGGGCTTTCATCAATAAATTTCAATCTAAGCATAAAAAAAACTCTAAAGATTCAAAATAAGATGTGCGATATTGATTTGACAGCTTTTGTTTTTCCTCAAAATAATATCTATCTTAACTATAAAACTGGAAATAGACAATTATATAATTTAGCTACACTATCAAAAATAAATGTTAATTCATTTCAATCACTTTTATTAGACAGTAAAGAATATATAATTGATTGTGAAAATTATGGTATATATTGGATTATCGACAACAACGTTTACACTTCAAGTCTAATCTCTGGGAGTTTGTTGAGTGTTTCTAAAATGGCAATAGATAAAATATTAACTAATAATTCAATGGATCTACAATATGTTTACACACATTACTCTTGTCTATATAAAGCCCAAGCTGTATTTTTAGCTAATGCTGTAAACGGTGTTATTCCAGTGTCAACATTTGGTATGTGCCATTATTCGACAAACCATCCATTAATTGAATTATGCGCAACTCAACTTAATAATCTATATGTATCGTAGATACAAAAGATTATTTATTTTTATATCAGCCAGTAGTATATTTCTTCTATTAGCAATGCTCTATTTAATTTACACTTTTTTATTCGTCCCGTTAAAATTTAAATCACAAATTAATTATGCCGCTATTAATTTCTGTGAAAAGTCTAACGCTAATGATTATATACTAATTAAAAAAAGAAGCACAAAAATAAAAATTGTTGAGATGGTTAGAGAAAACACAAATCTAAATTTCGCACAAGATATACTAGCTCGACGATATATTGGTGTTTTTTTATGGGATTTATTGTTTTTTAATTCGCATCCAAAATACGGTATTTATTCTGTTAATAATTCTACTACTTTGTACGATTTATTCAATTCAATTGCTTCGGGAAGAACTGCAAAGGTAAAAATAACAATACTTCCAGGAGTTACATTATTTGATATCATGAAATCCATGAATACTTCAGGTATTTTTAATACAACAATTACTTTTGAAACTATTCGTAATAAGATGCCTGAATTAAAAAACATATATGATCTTGAAGGCAGACTTTTTGTTGATACATACTGTGTGGAATATCAATCTGATCCAAATAATCTTATTGTCAAAAGTTATGAAATATTCGATCTAACGCTCAAGAAAATTCTTGCTTCACATAAATTACCTAATCAGATTAAATCAGTAAACGACTTACTGACTTTGTCGTCAATAGTTGAAAAAGAAACAAGTGTTGAATTTGAACGACCATTAGTTGCAGCAGTTTATTTGAATCGACTTAAAAAATTTATGAAACTTCAAGCTGACCCTACAGTAATTTATGGTTTGGGAGATGCCTACAATGGAAACATCACTAAACAGCATCTAAAAACGTACACACCATATAATACCTATGTTATACGTGGATTGCCACCAAATCCAATTTCAACAATTCAAACATCTTCTATTATTGCTGTTCTAAATCCCGCAAAAGTGGATTATTTATTTTTTGTTGCAAAAAGTACTGAAGGCAAATCGCATAATTTTAGTACTACTTATGAGCAACATAAAAAATATGTAATTCAATATTTAAAAAATTAGAAAATAGTGTTAAAATACCAAAATGACTGAAAATATATCACCTAAAGATCAAAAACCACAAGCTCTTAGGTCTGGAGGCTTACTATCCTTAACCATAGTAGACAAAAGTGCGTTATATAGTTCTTACATGCCTTATGTTATAAATGGAGGAATTTTTATACCCACAACTAAGGATTATAAATTAGGTCAAGATATTTTTCTGCTACTCCAATTAAATGATTCACCTGAAAAAATACCAGTCGCAGGTAAAATTATATGGGTGACACCTAGTGGCTCTACTTCAATTAAAGCGAAACCAGGAATTGGAGTACAATTTAGTGAAAAGGATAATGGATCGACACAAAAAAGAATTGAGATAATTTTGGGTGGTTCTTTGGTTTCTGAGAGACTAACTCGGACTATGTAGCGCCTTTTTTTGGTTTTTTACCCTTATATTTGCCTATTTTATAAAATTCTGATTTTTAAAATTATTAATAAAAGCATGATTTTTTATATAAAATTATGATATATTATTTTAAACAAAATATTAGGAGGTAGTAACATGAACAATGTAAAAGTAATAATAATAGATGCCAATAAAATCAGTATGGAGCAAGTTAAGGAATTAATTTCTGAACACGGTGAGCTTATTCACGTAAGTCGCGTTTTTACTTCTTTATCAGAAGTTCGTGAATACTGCAGAGCTTCTTTTCCAGACGCGCTTTTTTGTAATCTTGACATGTCAGAGTTTGGTAGTTCTCAAACATTACGATCCATTTCAAAAATGTCAGGACATATTGCAATAATTGGATATTTAACGAATTTTAATGCTTTATTTCTTTCTTATGCTGAGCGAAATAAGTATTTGGATGCCGTGATATCACCAACAACTTCGAAGAGTGAAATTAAAAAGTGCTATCAGACCGTTATGCTCAAAAAGGGTAGCAAGACCACAAAGAAAAAATTTTTCTCAAGCGAAGTTAAAAAATTTCTAAAAGATTGTAAAAATAACCCTAAATATACAAAGTTATTTTCATTCATGGAAATACTTTCTTCTAGAGAGCTCGATATTTTTTTACTACTATATTGCAAGTTACGGAATATTCAAATGGCGAAATGTTTGAAAGTAAGCGAGAAAACAATAAGTTCGCACAAGACAAATATTTTAAAGAAAGGTAATGTGAGATCGTTTGATCAACTAAAAATCAAAATTAATTATTTAGTAGAACCAAACCAAAGCAATATCCTGAACGCAATTGATAAATTTAAAAAAAGTCATAACGATTGAAATAATACAATCAAATTTACCAATGCTCACCTATGGGTATTGGTAAATTTGTAGTACTTGAAGGTTTGGATGGTGTTGGTAAAACTACCCAATTAAATAGATTAAAAAACCGACTCCTTACCTCGGGCTTTAAAGTTCACTCAACTCAAGAGCCAGGAGGAATTGAACTTGGCGATTTTGTGAGAGTTGCAATAAAGGAAAAGCGGTTTGATTGGAAAACTAATCTTTTCTTATTACTTGCTATGAGAAACCGGCATGTTATTACAGAAATTTTACCAAGACTTAAAGAAGGGTACTGGGTACTTTGTGACAGATTTGTGGATTCCACTTATGTTTACCAAGGAATAGAGGGGGGGTTTTCTGCTCAATTTTTAGATCAGTGTCATAATGTTATACTGCCAAAAGAATTGATACCCATTACCATCTATTTAGATATTTCTATTGATAAATTACTTACAAGGATATCAAGTAGAAGTATTTTACTAGATAGATATGAAATATATTTACATAGTAACCATGGATTATTGTTAGACAAGATGAGAGATATGTATCTTCAGCGATTTCAAAATAGCCAAGATAAAAATAAAATTCTTATTGATGCTTCAACCAATGAGGATGAAACTTTTTCCAAAATATGTTCTTATCTGAATGTATAATTGGGCTGACTTAAATGATTAATACGAACACTGCGTTACCTCATAAACATTACTACCCTTGGTTTAATGAACTTATGGGGAAAGTTATTACGGAGGCTGGTTATAAAACTCACATTAAACCACTATTAATTAAATCAGATCATCAGTGTGGGCTGAGATTATTTGTTTTACGACTAAGTCAATATTTATTGTGTATGAATAAAGCAAATAAACAAACTCCATGTCAATTATGTGATGCGTGTAAATGGATGTCTGCTGGAACACATCCAGATTTTATTGTTTTAAATTATTTATCATATCCACTAATATCAGAGCAATCAATAGGTAAAAAAATCTCAGTTGAGGAATTAAGAAATTCTGTGCAGCAATTTTCAAAATCCCCAACATCGACTTTAGGTGTGGTGGTATTTATATCTGAAATAGATACTTTTAAACGCAAAGAATCAGACATTTTATTAAAAAGCATTGAAGAATCTAAGGATAATATTATATTTATTTTAACTGCACATGATATTACAAAAGTTTCTAAAACAATTAAAAGCAGGGTTCGTCAAATTTGGCTTCGAGGCCCAACTTATCTTGAGAGAAGTGAATATATAATTTCTAGAGTTGCAAGCAATTCAGTATTAACAAATTTTCTATTTGATTTAGATAATCCTGAATTATCCGAGCAATCATTAGTTGAATTGACTTCAATTTTTATCAAGTTTAAAAAATTGTTTCTTTCAGCTAACATCAAATTACTATTTCAATTCTTAAAGGATTTTAGTCAAAATGAGTACTACTGTCTTCAAATACTTCGTTGGCAGTTATTTATAAATACTTATATTTTAATGTGTCTCAACGAAATACCCACTCAACCTATAAATGAAGTAATCAATAGAGATGAAATTAATACGTTGTTAGTTTTACATAAATCCGTAGACAGGCTTTGGTCAATCCAAGATGGGCTTTTAGAGCTAATTAAAATTATTAACGAAAAACAGTCAGTTATTTCGCCAACTAAGATACTTGAACATTCATTACTTTTATGGGATATTTATGCAGAGTAAGTTAAATGGATATTATCTTCAGCCCACAATTACCATAGGGGTGTTGGCTAATAATGTAAGTGATATAAAAATATTATCTAAAATATATTCTTCTTTTGGAAAGTGTTTAGTTGTTAATTCTAAAAAACCTTCAAACATTTTTAATAAAACGATTTGCTCTTGTGATATTATTATTATAGATTTAGATTATATACTCGATCAAGATACTATTAAAAAAGCAATCGATTTTATTGAGTATAAAAATATCCACACAATGGTTATCTTCAAGATAAAAGGATCGTTACTATTAGGTAAATATAATTATTATCTAGTTAATACTAAACCAACTATAATAAGTATTCCTGCAATAAATGATTTTATTAGTTATTCTAGTTATCGTGAATTATTTAAACAGAAATTAAAAACACAAACACCATGCTACCTAACAAAAAGAGAAATTGATTATATTAAAGCGTATATAAAATGTTCTGGAAATAATAAGTTAATCGCACAATCGCTTTCAATACTACCTAAAGTGGCGTACTTCTATAAAACTAAAATCATCCAAAAATTTAATAATAGCCCTATTGACGAAGTCATTGAAAAGATTCATATACTCAATTGCGTTTTGAAATAAATAATCTTCACGCGCTACCAACTTATAGCGGCGTCTATCTCATGTATGGTGAGTGTAATGATTTGATTCCTTTATATGTCGGTAAAGCTAAAAATCTCCATAATCGAATATTAACTTACAAGCAAATAAACCTCGATCCCAAAACAAAATCTTTAATGTGCAATGTAAAAGAAATCGAAATTATCCAAACAAATAATGAAAATGATGCTTTATTACTTGAGTATGAATTAATTAAGCGGTACTCTCCAAAATACAATATTATATTTCGTGATGATAAAAGTTACACAACAGTCGAGTTATCTAATGAAAACTATCCATGTGTAAAATTATCTCGTGCATCAACAAAATCTCAACACCTCATTCGTTTTGGTCCGTTTACTAAAAAATCTCAAGCTAAAAATTTAATTGAAATTATACAAAAAAAATTTATGCTTAGAACATGTTCAAGTTCTACTTTTACCAATAGAACACGCCCATGTTTATACTATGAATTAAAACAATGCACAGCTCCTTGTGTTGAGTATGTTAATACATTTCAATATCAACTTCAGGTAAATCAATGCATTGATTATTTACAAGGCAATCATTTATCTAGTACTGGAGAAACTAATGAAAGTTTGCTTGATAAAATCAATCTAGCTTCTAAAAAATATGATTATGAAAGCGCCATTGTGTTTCATAACACTCTTCAGTTGCTTGATCAGGCTAGACAAAACTACAATTCAAAAAACAATAGAGACATTATTGCAATTATCAAACATCCATCTCATCTATGTTTTCATCAAATTGCCATAAGAAATGGAATTATGGTTTTGAGCACCACAAGAATTGAACCCATCTCATTTTTATTGTCAGAGATGGAGCTCTGTATTTCTGGTGTGTTAGCTTGTCTTAACAAATTACCAATGTTGCCTGCTCTTCAATTAGAAATAATTTACCCTATATTCCCAATTGCAGAATTACAAAAAGCACTTTCAATTTATTTTTCATTCACAATATCTATAAATATTATTAATAATTCTAAAGAAATCTCGAGTGATTATTTTTATAGTCTTGCCATACACTCAACTCTAACAACACAAAATCATCAATTATCACCAATTAAATTAATTCAGGCTTTACAAGAATACACTATAAATTGGAAAGATATTAATTCAATTGAAACAGTAGATGCTAGCCATTGGCAGGGCAGGGGTGCGTCTATTGGAATAGTTCACTTTGATCAAACTGGTTTTACTAGAAATAGATACCGTTCCTATTTAGATACAAATACAAAAAAAAGTCAGAATGATCTTGAGATGATTGGAAATGCATGCGATAAGCATTTCTCACACTTATCAAAAAATAATATTAGCTTTCCCTCATTATTTTGTATTGATGGTGGTTTAACTCATTTACAATATATCTACTCTAATTTTCTCTATAAATATATACCTAAAATATCATGTTTATCTGTTTCTAAAGGCAATTTAAGAGCTTCAGGTGATTTTACACTTCATTATTACCAAAATGATAATTCAACCAGCTCAACTCACGCCACAAAATTACCATATATGCTTATGTACTTACTTCAAAGTATCACAGATGAAGCGCATAAGTATACAAATTATTGGTCTGAAAAAAGAAGGATCAAATATGATTTTAAGAATCAAAATAAAATTTAACAATTATGTTTCTTCTATCATTTTACAAGTAAAATATCAAATATATAATCTGTATGACATTTTCAAATATAATCACACTTCTAAGAATAATAGTAACACCCGTAATTGTTTTTTTCATTTTATATTTTAATTATTCTAAAAACTACACGTATCTTAATTTTGCAATTCTACTTCTAATTTTAGCTGCAATTTCAGATTGGTTAGATGGCTATATTGCTCGCGTGTATAATCAAGTAACGTCTCTTGGCAAAATGTTAGATCCTCTTGCTGACAAGATCATTATTCAATTAACTTTAATTACTATAATTGTTCTGTACAATACTGATTTATTCATTATTACCTGTATAATTCTTATTCATCTAAGGGAGATCATTATTCTTGGTTTAAGAGAGCGAATGGGGCAATTAGGCGTTTCTTCTATTGTACAGGTTTCTTTATCTGGTAAATTTAAAACAACTCTTCTTTTTCTTTCGATAATATTGCTACTTTTAAATTATCAATTTTCTGATCATTTTTATACTCTTGGTAAATATTTTTTATTATTGTCATTAGTTTTATCTTTGTATTCAATGTTTATATATATATTTAAATCAATCCCTTTTTTAAAATAATTTATTCATCACTACTATATAATATTAGTGGATAATAGTGGGAAATTATATTGCGGGAATAGCTCAGTTGGTAGAGCACAACCTTGCCAAGGTTGGGGTCGCGAGTTCGAGTCTCGTTTCCCGCTCCAAATATTTTATTATTTGGCTGTATTTGGCTGAGTGGCAGAGTGGTCATGCAGCGGCCTGCAAAGCCGCGTACGTCGGTTCAATTCCGGCCTCAGCCTCACCTTATTGCCTAGGTGGCGAAATTGGTAGACGCAAGGGACTTAAAATCCCTCGGAGCTTAAACTCCATGCCGGTTCAAATCCGGCCCTGGGCACCATTACAATTATAAATATAATTTTTATTAGCTCGGTTTTTTTTCTTGTTCTTCTTTTAACTGTTTTAAAACTTCGCTGACTTCAAATTCGTTTATAGTTTGCGTTTTTTCACTTTCTTTTTCTTCTTTACCCATATATGTTTAATATTTTATAGTAAATTATATATTAATATTACATTAATACAAATTAAATTATTACATAATATCTATTATGCGAAGTTATAAAAATTCTAAAAGTGCCTATTTAAACAACGCAGGTCAATCTCTGTTGCTAAAACAAATCAAAGTAAAAATTCAAACTTGGCTAGATCAAACTTTTAAAAATAAAATAAATAATAACAATATATTAGAAATAATTAATGGTTCTAAAATAGAATTTACAAAGTTACTATTAGGCGAATACAACTATGAAATTGCAAAGAATAATATTACATTAATTAATAACACATCTACTGGATTAAGCGCGATTGCTTTTGGACTTGAGTATAAAAAAAGAGACAACATACTTCTAAGTAAATACGAATTTCCTTCTAACAGATATGTGTGGGAAGAGGTATCCAAAAGACATGGGTGCGAAATAGTATATGTAGATACGTCAATTGAAGAAATTGATTGGACAGAAGCTTATTTAAAAAAAATTAATAAGCACACAAAAATAATAGCAGTGAGTTCGGTGCAATATTTGCAAGGATCCCAAGTAAATTTACAAAAATTAAGCAAAGCATGTGTTGAGAATAACTGCTTACTTATAGTTGACGCAATTCAGCAAATTGGCGCTTTCAGTCTTTGTATTAATAAACCGGAAAATATTGATGCAGTCGTTGCTGGAAGTCACAAATGGTTAAACGGAATAAGTGGACTAGGTATTATGTATTGTAGTGATAAATTATTACACAGATTAAATAGTACTTTAGTTGGATGGAGAAGTGTTAAGGAAATAAATTTTGAAAAGCACCCCTCTCCTGCTATATCTAAAAAAATAAGGAAGTTGGAAAATGGTAACCCTAATTTATTTGGAACAGTTGCACTATATGAATCACTCAAAATGATTAACAAAATTGGAATAAAAAATATCTCAAAGAAAATTCTACATAATTGTAATCGTATAGATAAAATAATGTGTTTATTTTCAGATAGAATTAAATTACTTGCTCCTGAAACTATGCGCACACCTAAGCTTTCAGGAATCTTAACATATACATTAAAAAATAAAAATGGCTCACCTAAAAAACCTCAAGATTTATACGAATATCTTTTAAATAATAATATAATCACCTCAATTCGAGCGGGAGGTATTCGATTATCACCGCATTGGTACACGGATGAAAGTGAGATTTTACATTTTGAAAAGATAATTATTAATTACTTGCAGAAAATAGAAAAAACTAAACCTTAATTGGCCAAGTAAATAAAGCGCCTCCCCAAGCAAAACCACCACCAAATGAAGCGAGCACAACTAAATCAAGCGCTTTAATAAAATTATTCCTATTTGCATAATCTAAAGCAATCGGAATAGATGCGGCAGAAGTATTAGCGTGTCTATCAATCGTTTTAATAATTTTATCTGATGAGATTTCTAATTTTTTACCAATAGATTCAATAATTCTTAAATTTGCTTGATGTGGGATTAATAATGAAATTTTGCTTTGGTCTAATTTATTACGATCTAGTAAATATTGAATTGTGTTAACCATCTCAACTACTGCATACGTAAAGACTTTTTTTCCATCCATTTTAATGAAGTTAGTATTCGGATCAGAATATAAATCATTGATAAAAGAACCGTCGCTCTTAAAATAAGTATCAAATAAAACATCGGAAGAGGATCTTTCAAGTATTACAGCTCCAGCACCATCGCCAAACAAAACACAAGTTGACCTATCATTCCAATCAACTATACTTGAAATTACTTCAGAGCCAATTATAAGAGCTTTAGATATTTCTGGACATGACAAGAATAATCCACGAGCGGTATGTAAGGCTAACGTAAAACCGCTACAAGCTGCAGAAACATCAAAAGCTTGGCATTTTTTACTGATACCAAGTTTATTCTGAACTCTGCAAGCTACAGATGGTAAATTCCTGCCAGGTGTACAAGTAGCTACAATCACTAAATCGATGTCTGAAGCGGAAATTTTAGCGTTTTCTAGGGCATTTTTTGAAGCCTCAACGGCATAATTAACCACCGCATCATCTGCACTAGTCGTTTTTGTTATAAAGCGTTGTTCAATCCCTGTCCTTGATTTTATCCAATCGTCTGTTGTATCGACTAATTTTGAAAGTTCGGAATTTGATAGTAGAGTGTCACCCATACAAGAACCAGTGCCAATAAGTCTAATCATGCTTTAATCCACATATTACTAGTTATTATAGTACTTAATTTTTTGTTCAATTTGATTAGGTAGATCTGCCTTAATTTGCTGGATAGCAATCTGTATAGCATTTTTAAAGCCTTTAATATTTGTGCTACCGTGGCTTTTAATAATAATTTTATTTAATCCTAAAAAACTAGCTCCATTGTAATTTGAAGGGTCGTATTTATTTTTCAATTTTAGCAACATTGGTAATGCCATAAGTCCAAATATTTTTAACATAATGTTCTTTGAAACTTCCCTTTTGGTTTCATGAATTAAATATCGCGCTAACCCTTCACACGCTTTAAGGACTGAATTACCTGTAAATCCATCGGTAATGACAATGTCACTCTTGTTTGTAAAAATAGTATCCCCTTCTATAAATCCTTTATAGTTAAGTAGAGATTTTTCAAGTAATTTAGAAGTTTCTTGTACCAAAGGACTTCCTTTATGTGATTCACTCCCAACATTAAGCAAAGATATTGATGGTGATTCAGTAAAGTCAGTTGCGGATACAAGAGCATGGGACATAATTGCGAATTGATATAAATTTATTGGCTCACAAACTACATTTGCTCCTAAATCCAATACCCAAGTTTTACCATAGAGAGTTGGAAATGGCGCGCAAATTGCAGTTCGGATGATTCCCTGAATTGGTTTAATTAGTAAATGTGATAGCATCATTAACGCACCAGTGTTTCCAGCACTTAACCCTCCATCCGCCCTGCCCTCTTTTATTAACTCAATCATCACCCTCATAGAGCTATCTTTTTTTCTGATTGCCTTTGAGGGCTCTTCTTCCATAGTTATAATCTCTTCAGCAAATACATACTCAATCTGTGAAATATTACTTAGCTCTTTAGCGTATAAATTATAGGATTTTTTATCTCCAATAAGCAAAAATGCTAAGTTTTTATCTGTACAAGAATTAACTAATTGGATGGTTGCAGGTATTGAAACTTCAATTCCATAGTCGCCACTCATTAAATCAATTGCTAAGACATATTTTTTAGTCATAGTAGCTCGAGGTTAAAATCAAGACACCAAGGCCTATATTAAAAATTAATCTAAATTTAAAATTATTCTAAGTTGAAGAAGAATCTGTTGAGATTGCATCTTTCTTTTGCTTAAAGGAGACAATTTTTTTATTTTTATAAAAACCATTAGGTGAGATATGATGTCTAAAATGCAACTCACCGGATTGTTTGTCCTTAGCTACATTTGTTTTGGTTAATGCATCATGAGCTCTTCGCATCCCTCTACGGGAAGAAGTAGTTTTACCTTGTTGGACTGCCATTTATACGCCCCCTACTGTGTTTATTTGTTCATTCATTGTTACATAATACCATTTTTTTCTATACTACGAAAGCACTATATAATAAATATCATGGATATTATTTTAGCTAGCTCTTCGGTTGCTCGTTCAGCTCTGATGAAAAGACTTCAGATCCCGTTTAAGGTATTTCCACCCAATATTGATGAAAGCCCACTACCTTTTGAGCTACCCAATCGTTACGTAACACGATTAGCGTATCAAAAGGCATTAGCAATCGCTCTTAAGTTTCCAAAATCTATCGTGATTGGCGCTGATCAGGTATGTGTTTATAAGCAAGCTTTTTATGGCAAACCTAAAACATTTTCTCAAGCTTTTATGCAGTTGAAAGAATTTTCAAATAAAAAAGTTTACTTTTATGGCGCTGTTTCGGTGATTTATTTAAAAAATAAATCAGTGCAGAAAAAATTGCATATAACTACAGTATATTATAAAAAACTAAGCAGTCCATTAATTCGGGCTTATCTTAATAAGGATAAACCGTACAGTTGTGCAGGAAGTCTTAGATCAGAATCATTAGGTCTAATGTTATGTAAAAAAATTATCTCCCCTGATCCTTCAGCATTAATTGGTATGTCCTTAATTGATATCTCACAAATGTTGAACATAATTAAACCAAATTTTATACTCCATTACTCAATAAAAAAATAAGAGTAATTGCAAAATAACATTTGTTTGAATGCCAGCTACACAATCATCTAGCATCACGCATATTGAATAACGACTCCTGGTATCAAAAAAACGCACCAATCCCCATTTATGGATATCAAAATACCTAAAACACAAAAATCCTACTACTAGCGTAAAGAAAGTTGGATTGATAGCGATAAAAACAAAACACATCCCTGCTAATTCATCAATAACAATCCAAGATGGATCGTGACTGATTGAAGTATTATTCCTTATGACAATAATTAATAGCGTACCTAATACCGTCAATCCAATTCCAAGATAAAGCAATAAGTCGTTATGATTAGCAGCAAAGAAATATATTATAGGAAGAAATACTAAAGATGCAATAGTACCAGGAGCGTATTTGGAATAACCAATTCCAAAAAAACTTAAAACCGCTTTATTTGCTCTAATCAAAGTGCTTGAATCCATGACTGCATTGAAAAATTGATTTATTCAAAATGTAGCATATCTTATTGGAATTGTTCACGATACCTATTTGAGTGTATCCAAACTGGGTAAGATTTTTTTTTGAAGTCATGCAGAGAGTATAATCTTCACCGCCAGTAATAGCTAACTTAAACTTTTCTCTTTGGGATAATTTTTTGCTATTTTCTAATTTATGGTTAAGGGGTATTTTATTAATGAAAATAAATGCTCCTTTTGAGCCAAGTATCTTAGGTAAGTCTTCAACTAATCCATCTGAAAGATCTATTACCGAACTAGCTAACAATGAAGCCTGAACATCCCTTTTCGAATAATGTACCCACTCATTAGAGTTTGGTATTTTTCCATACAATTTTTGATGTATTGCCACAGTGCCTAGTGGTGCTCCAATATAAATTTTATCGCCATTTGTAGCTTTTTTTCTAAAACGCAACATTGAACTTGACGCATTTCCTATCACTGTAGTTGTGATAGAAAGCGTTGGACTTCTTGAGGTATTTCCACCAATCAGAGCGCAATTGTATATTTTAAGATCAAAAAGCAATTGATTTATAAATCTAACACACCAGTTTTTATTTAGTTTAGGGGCATTAATTGAAAGTAAGAGGTATTTTGGTATTCCTCCCATAGCAAAGATATCACTTATTGAAGAAATGCAAGATTTGGTTGCGATTGATTCAGGCGTGTCTTTACTGCGAAAATGCACCCCACTTGTTTGGGTATCAGTAGTTAGAATAGTTTTTTTATGAGAAGTAATCACTGCTGCGTCGTCTCCAATCCCAACAATAATTGATTTATCTCTTTCAGTTACCTTGCTATGAATAAAATTTAATAGCCCCGCTTCGGTGAAATTTTTACCTTGCCGATTCATTTTTAAAGTGGTGAAGCTATTTCAAGTCGAAATTTGTCAAGTACTTTGTTAACTAACTTGTATCCATCTTGAGAGCCGTACTTTTTTGATAGCATAATACATTCATTTATGGTAAACACTGGGTTTGACTCTCTGGTATTTAAAATTTCATATGCCCCAATAATTAAAATCAATTGTTCAATTACATGAAGACTTTCCCAATTAAAGACTATAGTTTGAATTTTTTTTGTAAGAATCTCTTTAGCCTGAATAATCGATTTTGCAGCATCGCTTGTTTCAATTGATGGCGCGTGGTTTATATCAGATTCAATTTCAACATTATAAATTAATTGATACAAATATACCAATAACGCCTCTCGTTTAGCTCTTCTTTTTCTGTTACTTATTGTCGCTGCCATACTTTACATAATAGAACCAAAGAAATAGCAAACTCTTCTCCTTTGCCAAGAGGTTGGGCGAATACTCGGCTTTCAGCTTGATCAATTGAGTTTGTAGTTAAAATACCATTTATGGTAGGTACGCTGTAGCGCATTGCAACAGAAAGCAAGGCCTCACTTGATTGTGTGGAGATTATTTCAAAGTGAGGGGTTTCCCCCTTGATGATGCATCCTATCGTGAGTAATGAATCACATGCATTTTGGGAAAATAGATTGTTTGCGAGTTGAGGTATTTCCCAAGCACCAGGAACTAAAAAATGTTGGATATTTTTATCTTCAATACCCAATCTGTTAAAAGTCATAATAGATTGTTTGAGCAAATTTGAAACAATATTCTTATTCCAATGAGTTGAAATTATGGCGATTTTCCCACATTTTAAAGCGTTTATTTTTTTAAAACGACTTTTTGAAAGATTTTTAAAAAGTTTAACAAATTCAGAATATTGTTGCATTTTAAAATTCTATGTGATCAACTATGTTTAAACCAAATCCAGTAAGCCCAGGGTAAGATTTTGGAGCGCCAAGCACGACAATATTTTGAACACCGAGTGATTTTAAAATCTGTGAACCCAATCCAATCTTTCTCTCCACGATAGGGTTAGCAGGTTCTCTTAAGTGGTTTTGTTTTTTAAATAACACAACCAATACTGCACTCCCAGAATGTTTCTGTATTACATCAAGTGCTTTATAGAGTGCTGAGTGGTTCACTTGTTGGTTATTTTGCTTGCCTATCTGAATGGTATCAATGAGAAAATCAGCGACATGGACTCTCGCCAAAACAGGGTTGCTGTTTATAACTCCTTTATGTAACGAATAATGTGTGCAATCATTTAGGAGATCTTTAAAGACAGTGAGAGTATAATTTCCAAATGGGCATGTAATTGGTTCTTCTGAAATTTTTTCAACGGTAAACTCTCGCTCGAGTCTTTTTTCAATTATTTGCTGGATGCTTATCATTTTTAATGAGTGGATCTTGGCGTATTCAATTAAATCTTTTTTTCTTGCCATAGAACCATCTGGATTTAATATCTCGCAGATAACGGCTGAATGTGACGCTGCCTTAGCAAGTTTTGCAAGATCTAAACCAGCTTCAGTATGACCAGCTCTAACTAAAACACCTCCATCTTGAGCTAATAAAGGAAAGATATGGCCAGGACTTACTATATCCTCATGAGTGCTTTTTGGATCTATCGCAACCAATATTGTATGGGCTCTATCTTTTGCAGAGATCCCAGTTGTCACCCCTTCTTTTGCTTCGATAGATACCATAAATTGCGTTGAATTGCTACTTTTATTTTGTGATGGAGGTACCATCGGATATAATTGAAGTTGTTTACAGATATGTTTCGTTACGGTTAGGCAGATTAGCCCACGACCGTAGGTTGCCATAAAATTTATAGCTTCAGGGGTTGCGTAATTTGAAAGCAAGACTAAATCACCTTCATTCTCCCTGTCCTCATCGTCAGTAACAATAATCATTTTCCCGTCAATAAGGTCATTTACAGCTTCTGATATACTAGATCGAAATGTGTTCATTTTTTTTATTCTCTAAATATAAATTAACATGTTTTAAAATTATCTTGCCTATATAGTCAACTTCGATATTAACAAGAGAACCGATCTTTAAATATTGCAAAGTAGTGCAACTGAAGGTATGTGGAATAATTGAACATACAATCTCTCCATTGTAATATCTGATTATAGTGAGACTTATGCCTTGAATTGCAATTGAGCCACTAACCACAATAAATGGACTTATGTCTACTTTATTCGGTTTAAAACTAAACTCAATTGATGGTGAATCAATTGAGTTAGTGATACCGGTGATAGTTCCAGTAGTATCTACATGTCCCTGAACAATATGGCCACCAAATAAAGTTTTTATGGTTGAGGCTCGCTCAAGATTTACGCATGTTTCAGAAACATAACTTGAAATTACTGTAACTAATTTAGTCTGTGCGCCAATCTGAAACTCACAGAGAGTTGAATTTGTATTGATTTCAAGGTGCTTTATAGTTAAACATACACCATCAATAGAAATACTTTCACCAATTTCTAATGGTGTATTACTAATTGAGTTCGGGATTTCAACAGTAAGAGTTGAAATCGTAGCATTATAATCTCGCACTATCCCAATTGTTTGAATTATTCCTGTAAACATATCAAAATTATTAAGTATTATTCACTCGGTAGACTGATAGTGTGTCAGAAGGGCCAATATAATTTTTAGTTTCATAATATTTTAACTTGAATTGAGATGAGCGCATAACCTGCATCAGCTCATCACAACGTACCCCATTATAACTACATATACTTTCATTTGATCTATAAACAAATAGCTGGTCAAGTAAATTTTCTTGGATAAGTTGTGAAATCAATGAAGGGCCACATTCAAATAAAACTTCATTGCATTCTAATTTTGCCAATTCTTGTAAAACCTCTCTTAAATTAAATCGCCCTTTAGCGTTGATTGGTAAAGATGTTACCGTATTTGATTTACGCTCACTTACTTGGCTAGAGCCACAAAAAATTCTATACGCTCTATTTGTTGAAAAGTAATTGTGAGATTCACTTATAATTTTTTTAGGGTCCAAAATTATAATTAGTGGCTGAATGGTTGGTGCGTTAATTCTAGCATTCAGTTTGGGTAAATCTCCAAGGAAGGTTTTGTATCCAGTAACTACCGCACATGATCGAGCGCGTAGCAGATGCGCATGTTTTCTAGATGGTTGAGAGCTAATCCACTTACGACTACTATTAATAAAAGAATAACAATTATCTTGGCTAATTGCGATTTTTGCCATCACCCACGGGAGATTTGAAGAAATTCTTTTAATAAAACCTCTATTAATTTCGTTGCAAGCTTCCTGCTCAACACCAACTAACACCTCCACACCTCCTTGTTGAATCTCTCTAATTCCTTTTCCATTTATGTGGCTTGTAGGATCAATAGATCCAATTACCAACCTACTGATATTGCTATTAAGTATTTCTTTAGTGCAAGGAGGAGTTAACCCATAATGATTGCAAGGTTCAAGAGTGCAATACATGGTTGTGTCTTTTGTTTCGGAAGCATTGATGAGAGCCATTTTTTCAGCATGTAAATGCCCTTTTCTTTCATGGAAACCATACGATATTATTACATTATTCTTAACAAGCAGACATCCAACTCTGGGATTAGGTTTCGTAGTATACATACCTCTAGAAGCCACAGAAATTGCTTTCTGCATAAATGCTATATCTTCAATTTGATAATTGGTGACCAAGTGTTAATTTTGATATACTGGAAAATTCAAACAGTATTCTTGTACCTTTTTTTTTATTTCATTTTGAATTGTTGGGTTATCTGGGAATTCTAATATTGTCGCAATATAATCAGCAAGCTCTTTAGACTCTTGTTCTTTAAAACCTCTGGTTGTAATAGCAGGAGTTCCGATTCTTAAACCGCTAGTAACAAATGCGGAGCGTTTTTCATTTGGAACTGTGTTTTTATTGGTTGTGATATGTGCCAATTCTAGCAACTCTTCTGCTTCTTTTCCAGAAAGGTGGCTATTTATTAAGCTAAGTAAAAATAAATGATTGTCAGTGCCTCCAGAAACAATATGAAAGCCGCGTTGTTTCAATTGTTCGGACATCGATTTTGCGTTTAAGATAACTTGAGTTTGATATTCTTTAAATTCAGGCTGAAGCGCTTCTTTAAACGCTACAGCTTTTGCAGCAATAACATGCATTAAAGGACCTCCTTGTATTCCAGGGAATACTAAACTGTTTAATTTTTTTTCTAGCTCTGGGTTTTTTTTACATAGAATTAACCCACCTCTAGGACCTCTTAATGTTTTATGGGTTGTTGTAGTGACAATATCTGCATACGGAATAGGAGATGGATGAACGCCAGCAGCAACTAATCCAGCAAAATGCGCCATATCAACCATCAACAAAGCTCCAACTAAATCAGCTATATCTTTAAAGCGCTTAAAATCCAAAATTCTAGAATACGCCGAATAACCAGCAACTATGACTTTGGGGTTATATTTCAAAGCTAAATTTTTAATCTCATCATAATCTATGAGTTCACTTTCAGGATCAATGCCATAACTTATGCAATTAAATAACTTTCCTGAAAAATTCACTTTCGCACCATGAGTCAAATGCCCTCCATCACTAAGCCTCATACCAAGAATAGTATCTCCGCTTGATAAAACCGATAAATAAGCGGCTGCATTAGCTTGTGATCCAGAATGAGGCTGAACATTTACAAAATCTGCATTAAAAAGTTTTTTTGCTCTTTCTTGGGCGATTATTTCAATCTCATCCACAACGGAGCATCCTCCATAATATCTTTTTTGAGGCAGCCCTTCAGCATATTTATTTGTTAAGCAACTACCTTGTGCGCTCATAACAGCTAAACTTGTATAGTTTTCAGACGCGATTAACTCAAGGTACTCTTCCTGTCTCTTGGCTTCTTTGTTTATTAAATTAAAAATTTCTGTATCTTCTTTTTCGATGGAATATTTATCAATCATTGTTATATTTTATATTAAATAATTGTTTGCGTTATAGTTACCGGATTGCATTTTTGTCTAGAGAGCGCAGGTAATAGATTTCGGTTAATATTATTATTTTGAATTTGTGATGCGACAATATCATATAAAGGTATTTTTAAATTGTTATAAAAGATCCTAGAATTGTCAACCCCCCAAAAAGCAATTTGGTACTTTTCATACAAGCCAATATTTTTTCCTTCAATTTGGATTTGTAATGCCTTAATTCTATTAGCATAATCTTGATGGATAGTAACGGTAAGTCCGTATAGTTTTATAGAATAGTATTGAAAATTGAGTGATTTATTTGTATTTTGATTCTCTTCTACCATTGTCATCAAAATTTGTGTGAGCTCTTTTCCTGTGATTATTGTTTTTGAAACAAATCCAAAATGACTCGCACAAATTAATGAAATATCAAGAAGCGTTAGTTTTTCATTGGGTAAAAAACTGGGCGACCTATTTTCAGATAAACCAACCACACTCTCAACAGAAAAATAATTAGCAATTGATTGCGATATTAAAAAATCAATAGAGTTCATTTGGTTGGTAGAGCTACCTAAAAATAAATCAGTTTGACCTATTGGGGTACGTAAAGTATGAGGAAGCATTTTAGCAATAAAATTTTTAGAGGCAGTGTCAGGGGTGATTTCTTTAGATAATAACTTAATAGTTTTTGCATATATTGGTCCTTTGGTGTCTGACGGAATAAAAATCTGCCAAACTGATTCTAGATTTTTACTTGAACAGATCATCAGTGAGTTTTTAATAGCAATTGATGAGGTATCTTGAAAAGAATGATTGCAGCAATATAGGATATCTATTCCCTCAACAGAATTAAGCAACTCTACATCTAGTTCGTAACTATTTTGCGAAAGCACAACAATGTAATTTACTAATCGTTCTTTCTTTAATTTAAAAATTAATTCTTGAATCGATGATTTATTAAATGTAATATCGAATGGGCTCTGACGAATTTTATTAACTTTTTGGAATTTCTTATAATTTGCTAAACCCAAAAACGCAATGGAAATATTTTTAAATCGCTTTATACTATACGGTCTCATAAAATTTAAAGTTTTAAAATCATGTTTACTTGGAATAATCAGGGGGTTTGTAGTGACTGAAACGTTACTTTCCACCACAGTTCCCTTGAATAGCTCAAGATAATTTTTTAATTCGTGACTTGGCAGAGTTAACTCATTACCTAATGACATAAAATCTGTCATTGCAGAATTGCTTAACGAAACTAATAATTTTTGAAGTTTAGAATTAATGAGAGCACCAGAGCTCCAACTTGAACCTCCATCAATTACCAATGTTGGTCCAATATGTTTATTTTTAAGTCTAGCAATAGTTGAAATTAATTCCGAATACCCACCACTTTTTCCGATATACTTTATTTTTTCGAATAGGGTGTGCTCGTTATTGATTAATCCGCAATGATTTATTTTTTCGATTAAATAGGGAGCGATTTCCTGACTACTGTATTGAGGATAAAGAGAAGCATTAGCATTGGCGTAACATAGTAGCTGAATAGGTTGTGGGTTATTTGATGACTGACAACCAGCTAGTCCTGAAAAAATGGTTGAGCAAGCTATCAAATTCCCAATATTATTTTTTATAAATGATCTTCTGTCGTACTGATCCATTTATTAACTCTGTAAAGTTTTCTTTAATTGATAAAATACTTCAAACCATGGCCCATATTCTAATGATTTAAATTCTGGAGGTAACCATGAATATTGAAATGTTTTAAAAAGCCTCTCTGGATGTGGCATAAGCAAAGTAACCCTTCCGTCTGAAGTGCAAATACCAGCAATTCCATTTACAGATCCGTTTGGGTTAATTGGGTACTTAGTGTCAGAATAGTATAAGGCAACATTAGTGTTGTTCTGAATTTGTTCTACTCTTCCTTCGCCATGTGATACTATTATTGGAAGCTCTGAGCCTGCAATTGGTGATAAAAATAAACTTGGTGAAGCAGGAACTTGGCACATTGTTAGCCTAGACTCAAATCTTCCAGATAAATTTTTCTTAAAAGTAACAAAGCCCTCTGAGTTGGGTATTATTGATTTAAGCAATGTACCAATTTGACAACCATTGCAAAAACCAATAGTTATTGAGTCTGGTCTATTAAAATAATCAAAAAATTCTTTCTTGATTATTTGATTATGGAGTATTGATGTTGCGACTCCCTGACCAGCTCCAAGGACATCTCCATAAGTAAAACCTCCTGGAAAAAATATCGCGCCAAAATCTTGCAAAACCACATTGTTTGCGAGTATTTGATTTAAAGAAAATTCCCTAACTGTGAATCCAGCTTCAGAGAGTACTGTCACTAATTCTATATGCCCATTAGTTCCCTCCTCTCTTAAAATCCCAACTATATTTTTTAAATTCTTACTTATTTCAAAATTTAACTTATTTTTAATAATTTTACAAGAAAGCTTATTTTTTGATTCTGTGAAACTATTTATATTGAACAACTCTTCGTCTTGCGCAAAAGATTCCCCATCTCGAATTGATTGTATGTGATAAGAAATTTTGTTCCATTGAGACCAAAGTTGAGCTAACGGTATTTGACTAAAGTGCAAATTTAGATACGGCTTATGATAAAGTGTGGCAACTTCATGTAAAAATAACCCGTATTTCTCGGCTAGTAATTTATATTTAGTTAAATGTGATTTTTTTATTTGAATAATTGCTCCTGGTTCTTCAGAGAACAATTCATTATATAATTTGTATCCTTTTAGTGAAGCTATACTTGTGTCAATACTTATTCCACATCTTGCAGAAAATGCCATTTCTAATAATGAAATTAACATACCCCCATCGCTAATATCATGATAAGCATAGATTTCATTATTTTCTATAAGAATGTTTATAAAGCTCTTAAATGCTATTAGAGATTTAGCGTCAGTAAGATCAGGTGTTTGAAAGTGTGCAAGATTTTCGGTACGAGAAAATGCCGAACCTCCAATTCTTCGATGATTGGAAAAATCGATTCGACAAAGTACAGTAGTATGGTCAATAGTCAATAATGGTGTTACAATTTTTTTGTAATTATCTATGCAAGCCATAGCTGTTATTACTACATAGGGTGGAGAGTTTACGAATTTTTTATCGAGCATATTAGTTCTCATCGATAATGAATCCTTACCCACAGATATACACATATCCAATTCCTTTACAAATTCTGAGAGAATATCAACTTCTTTACACAGTGTTACGAAATCAAGATCCAATTCACGATCGGCCATCCAATTAGCTGAAAGAGTGATAGTCGATAATGATGGGTGCCAGATTCCTGAAAAATTTGTAATAGCTTCTGCAAGTGCGAGTCTAACAGAAGCTTCAGGATTTGTAATTGCAATTTCAGCACGCTCACCCATTGCAAGCGCTTGAGCATTTGTACTATAAAAATCAATTACTGAAATGGCGCAGTCATTTATAGGTTCTTGATACGGCCCAACAAACTGATCCTGAACAACCTTTCCACCCACCGATCTATCTGCAATAGTTAGGAGAAAATTTTTTCTTGCAATAGATGGAAATCTAAGAAGTCCGCACAATGATTTTTCAAAATCTTCTATTTCATACTCTGGGCTTGGGTAGTTTTGAGCAATGGTGTCGTTATTATTTATCACATGTATAGAATTATCAATCGGAAATAGTAATGAAATATCTGTATTTAATATTTCATTACTATTTTTGATCAATCTAAGTTTTTTACTGCCATCAAAGCTTCCAATTATGGCGAATGGGCAAGTTTCTTTGTTGCAGATGCTCTCAAAAATTTCAATGTGATTTGGATTAATTGCCAACACTAATCTTTCTTGCGCCTCACAACACCATATTTCCTCAGCCGACAATGTGGTATCACCAGAAGGTATTTTTTCCATTTCTATAGAAACACCTAATTCATTTTCATGAAGCATTTCCGGAATCGCACAAGATAAACCACCAGCTCCAGCATCATGTATTGAATACACAATCACGTCATTTCCAGTGTCGCACTCAATAAGTCGAAGAACAACTTCATGACATAACCTTTGCATTTCTGGGTTACTTCTCTGCACTGAGGAAAACTCAAGATCAGCGTCAACTTCTCCTTGGTTTTTTGAAGATAGAGAACCGCCGCCCATACCTATTCTATAAGATGGCCCACCAATAATAACCAACAAAGCGCCAACTGGCACTTTGTTTTTACGTATCCTAGAGGTATGCACAACACCACAACCTCCAGCAAGCATTAGAGGCTTAAAAGCAGCTCTATTTGGCATAGATCTGCTCGACTGTATTGTTCTAAAAAAACCTGATAACAATGGTCTCCCAAACTCATTTCCAAAATCAGCAGTCCCAATTGGAGCTTGTATCATAATTGAGAGAGGTGTTTGAACCGATCTTGGGAGGTATTGAAGATTTATGGCGTTATTGATTTCCCATTTTTCAGTTAAATTTGGTATATTTAGATCCGCAGTGATGTAAGCACTTATGCCAAAGTTTGAAATTCCACCCCTCCCAATTGCCAATTCATCCCTTATTTCACCACCTACTCCTGTAGCTGCGCCTGGATATGGGGCAATAGCTGTTGGATGATTATGTGTCTCAACTTTAAGTATTAAATCTAATGATGTGTTTTTACATGAGTAAAAACCATCAAAATCCTTAGATACTATGTTAAAAAGCCCTCCTTTTATACAGGAAGCGTTATCGTCATAAGCTGATAAAATCAAATCATTGTGGGTTTGTTTTTTAAAAGAAGTTTTAATTGTTTCAAACAAAGAATTTTTTAAACTATCCAAATAAAGTCTTTTTCTTTTAAATGTGTGATGCCTACAATGCTCTGAGTTTATCTGGTCAAACATAAGTTGAAAAATACCAGGATAAGAATTATAAAAAACTTTATTATTATTTGTTAAATCATTGATATTACTATATTTTTTCCATAACATTTGATCTAAAAGTCCGTTTGGAAGGTTTTGATCTTCAAAAAATAAGCCTGATTGCAGATTAGCAAGATCAACCTGGTTAAATCTAAGTATTCTTAAAATTTTAGTTTCTTCTGGAGTTTGAAAGCCAACTTGAGGGAAGTAAATATCTTTAATAAACATATAATCAGTATTATAAGTAGCATTAAGAATTTCCTCTAAGTTATTGATATTACTAAATAAATTATGTATTAAAAATAATTTTCTATAAGTAAATATTAAATTATTATAAATAAATGACTTATAGACAAACTGGTTGTTGCTTTTTAGAACTACGAAATTATTAGACACAATTTATTATAATTTAAAATAAAGTAATAAAGGACAGCCAGTCTCAAATAATTTATCAATAGTGCAAAAAAAGGTGATTTTAATTGTGCGCCTCACTTTCTTACCTTCATGCCTTTATATGACTTCTAATCCTTATAAACCTTGTGGTATTAAAAAAACTAAGTTAATTCGAGTGTTTTTAATTAATCCTACTAAATACAATATCTTTTAAGAAACTTTAACTATTAATCGCTCATTTATCTTTTGTTAAATTAGAAGGTAAAGACACCAGAGCTAAAGAATTGCTAAACTTTTTTATAGTACTACTATTCTTGCTCCGATGTTTTTTCTAAGATACAAGTCATTAATAGCATGAGTTATTGATTCTAGTCCATAACTAATATCTTCTAGCGGTGTGATTTTATATTCGCGTACATACTCAGCTAAAATACTGTGCATGTGGTAGAAGTGCTTAACATAATCATAGATCATAAAAGATTGATATAGCGCATCATGTAACTGCATTTTCCAAATATTCTTATATTGATATTTATTTTTATCATCTAAAAGATACTGAGAAATACCCCCACAAGCTACAATTCTTGCCTTTCTATTGATATAGAGTAAAACATTGTCTAATATTTCACCACCTACATTATCAAAAAAAATATCAACTCCATTACCTACAGCTTGTTCAAGTTTGATTAAAAAATCGGGGTCATTGTAATTTATTGCTTCGTCAATATTGAGTCTTTTTTTAGCTAGCTCACACTTGAGTGTAGAACCACAGATACCGATAACTTTTTTGCATTTTTTAATTCGGGCAATTTGAGCTACTTGTGATCCAACGCCACCTAACACACCGGAAATAACAACAGTGTCTTTTTTTGTAATTTTTGCAATTTTATTCAGACCAATTAGAGCGCTCATGCCAGTTATTCCTAAAGTACTCACTCCAAATCGTATTGGTAAGTCTTTACAATTCATAGTAATTGCTAATGGGTTGTTTTCTTGTATAGTTGCGTATTCTCTCCAACCACAAGGTCCTTGAATAAAATCTCCTACCGAAAATCGACTACTTTTTGATTTAATGACGATACCAACACCACGACCTGGAATATAATCGCCAATAGATATAGCATTGGAAGCGACTGAGGTATTTGTTAGAAATCGTAATTGGACAGGCGCTACAGAAAGTGCAAGTACTTTCACAAGACACTCACCTTGTGCAATATTTGGGACAGGCACTGAACACAATTCAAATGTATTTTCCGTTGGTAGAGCAAATTGCTCGGGTACATTTTTAAGTTGGATCTGTTTCATACATTTATAGTAAAGATATAATAATATATACCAACATGAATAAAAATATAAAGTTAATTTTCCTAGATAGATATAACCAAGTTTTAAATTGGTTTTATTCACTTACAAAACAAAACCAAAAATTTGTAAAAATATCATTTTTTATTCTATCTATTATTCTATTACTTTACCTTTTTTATTCTTGGTACCAATATAACCGTATTGTTATTTATGGAAATGTTGATATTAGGAGCGTTAATGTTTCTTTTAGAGTTGGGGGTAGAATTTCAGAATTATTAGTAGAGGAAGGTACTTTTGTTGAAAAAAACGCAATACTTGGTAGTTTAGACAGCACACCATACCTATACTCTTTTAATCAAGCACAGGCTAACTATGATGCAATTAAAGCAAGAAATGACCTTTTACTTAAAGGAAATAGAGCTGAAGATATAGATCAGGCGAAAGCTAATTTTCAATCACGCTTAGCCGCTTACAATGAGGCTATAGCCAATTACAATAGGCAATTACAATTATTTAATTCTAAGGTAACAAATCAACAGACCCTTGATAGCGCTAAATCTATATTAGATCAAACTAAAGCTGCACGAGATTTAGCCCAAGCACAATATAAAAGTATCTTGCAAGGCTTCAGAATTGAAGAAATTGAAGAATCAAACGCAACACTTCGTAGCGCAAAATCGGCACTTGACATTGCTCAGTTACAATACGATGATACAGTGCTAAAAGCACCCATTTCTGGAATTATAATTACTAGAGTAAGCGAACCTGGCACAATCATATCCGCTGGCACTCCAGTTTTTACATTGCTAATTAAACACCCAATTTGGATAAGAGCTTACGTGACTGAGCCACAACTTGAAAATGTACCTATTGGTAAAAAAGTCATAGTTTTAACTGATGGTGGCTCTAGGTATGGTGGCAGGATAGGATTTGTTTCTCCACAAGCAGAATTCACACCAAAATCAGTAGAAACACCAGATTTAAGAACATCATTAGTCTATAGGATCAGGGTTATTATTGACAGCCCTAGTGAGCATTTACAACAAGGAATGCCAGTTTCTATAATCATTAATAAATAAATATGTCAGAGCACGCTTTGATTGCTCGTCAAGTTTCAAAGAGATTTCCGTTAAGTCCAGTTTTAGCACTTGACAGTTTAACTTTACAAATTAAACATGGTACTATTACGGGAATTGTAGGTCCTGATGGTGCAGGAAAAACTACTTTTATGAGAATATGTGTTGGTCTACTTAAACCTACACATGGTGAAATTCTTATTAATGGCATTGATCCGTCAAAAGAAATTGACTATGTGCATAAAAACGTTGGCTATATGCCGCAACGGTTCGGTTTATATGAAGATTTATCTGTAATTGAAAATTTAGAATTACACGCTGAATTAAGATTGGTTGAAACTAAGTATAAAACAAAAAAATTTAATGAGCTTTTAGAAATAACCAACCTTGCTCCTTTTACAAAAAGATTAGCTGGAAAACTGTCTGGAGGGATGAAACAAAAACTCGGATTAGCCTGTGCTTTACTAGGAGATCCCAAAGTGCTACTTTTAGACGAACCTAGTGTTGGCGTAGATCCAATTTCAAGAAGAGAACTTTGGAAAATGGTTACTCATTTATCACAAAATGGTATGACAGTATTATGGAGTACTGCGTACTTGGACGAAGCCGAAAAATGTGGCGAAGTTATATTGTTAAATGAAGGAAAATTAATATCAAAAGGCAATCCTGAAAAGTTACTGTCAACTTTATCAAACAGAACCTTTATCATCACGGGAAATAATCTCAATCTACGACTAGCATTAAAAGAAGTTATAAAAATTAAAGGTATCATGGACGTATTAATTCAAGGTAATGGAATACGTATATTGGTCTCAAAAAATGAAAGCGAGGGTAGCCAACCATGTTTAAACGCAATACGAAAAGTTATCCCCTGCACTGTTGAATTCATTAAAACACCGCCTAGATTTGAAGATATTTTTTTAGACTCGTTAGGAGGAGTAACTTTAAGAGAATCCCCTCTTGCCCAAACCACCAAAACAATAATTACTACCTCGCAAAATATTCTTATTGCCGATTCGCTGTTTAAAAAGTTTGGTGATTTTATCGCAGTAGACTCTATAAGTTTTTCAGTTCAACCAGGAACAATTTATGGGTTACTCGGTCCTAATGGTGCAGGAAAATCAACGACATTTAAAATGCTTTGTGGTTTGCTACCCCCTGACTCAGGGTACTCAACTTTATTTGGTCAAAAATTTGCTACGAGTGGAAGTGAGATTAGACAACGTTTTGGCTATATGGCACAAAAGTTTTCACTCTATACTTCGCTTACGGTTATGCAAAATTTGAAGTTTTTTTCTGGAATTTATGGTATTTCTGGTAGTGAACAAGTAAACAAAATAAATCAAATGATTGATTTATTTCACCTTGGGCAATTCCTAAACACGTCTTGCTCACTGCTATCATTGGGCTATAAGCAAAGACTGGCACTAAGTTGCGCTGTAATGCATCAACCTGAAATTTTATTTCTAGATGAGCCTACATCAGGAGTAGATCCAATTACAAGAAAAGAATTTTGGACACATATAAATGGCTTGGTAATTAAAGGTGTGACAATTATTGTAACGACACACTTCATGGAAGAAGCTGAATTTTGCGACAAGATAGGATTAGTTTACAGAGGCAAACTAATAGCTGAAGATACTCCTGATGCGTTAAAACAAAATATTTGTAAAAAAACAGGTTACTTGCCAACCATGGAAGAGGCGTTTATACATTTAATTGAAGAAGATGATAAAAAAAATACAGCATAGGAAGGTACTTGCTTTATGCAAAAAAGAATTATTCCAAATTATTAGAGATCCAAGTAGTATTGTAATTGCATTTCTGTTACCTGCAATATTATTGTTTTTATTTGGATATGGAATAAATTTAGATAGTCAGAGAGTTTCTATTGGGCTATTAGTGCAAGATACCGGCCCTCACGGTCAGTCTCTTGCACAATCAATCTCACATAATCCATCTTTTGAGACCACTTTTGGAAACAGCAGGAACCATCTTCAAGATCTTTTAGCTCGAGGTACGATACATGGAATAATTGTTATACCTTCTAATTTTTCAAAATTACTAGCTTCAAAAGAAAATAGTAACCCAATTCAAGTTATTCAAGATGGGAGTGATCCAAATACAGCTGTCTTTATTGAAGCCACAATTCAAGGTGTGTGGACACAGTGGATGCAAAATGAAATTTACCGCATTCACGATAATAAGCAAACGTACATCAACATACTACCTAGATATTGGTTTAACCCATCTGCAAAAAGTAGCAATTTTTTAATACCTGGTTCTATCGCAATTATTATGACAATTATTGGCAGTCTTTTATCATCATTAGTGATCGCTCGAGAATGGGAACGTGGCACTATGGAATCCTTGCTATCATCACCATTAACGCTTGAAGAGTTTTTACTATCTAAATTTATACCTTACTACTTATTAGGAATTGCCTCGCTGATTAGCTGTGTGCTTGTTACAGTTTTTATAATGAAGATACCGATGCATGGATCTTTCTTTTTATTGTTTATTTTCTCAACTTTATTTTTAGTCACCTCATTATCAATTGGTTTATTTATTTCTACCGCAACAAAAAATCAATTTAATGCAGCTCAAATTTCACTTACTACTGCTTTTTTACCCGCTATTATGCTATCTGGTTTTATATTTGAAACTCAAAGTATGCCATGGATAATAAAAGCGATCTCACTAATTTATCCTGCCACATTTTATGTGAACAGCCTGCAAAATATCTTTCAAGCAGGATTTATTTTTAAAATAATGCTATACAATTTTATCATTCTTTTTTTATACTCTTTCGTTTGGGTATTTATTTTATTTAAAAAGTCACGTAATACATTAGAATAGAAAATATAAAGTATGTTACAACGATTAAAAACATTGATTATTAAAGAACTCTTGTCATTTTTAAATTCACCACAAGGCAAACAAATACTCATCCTTCCTGTGATACTTCAAACTCTTATCTTCCCCTTTGCAGCAACGTTAGAAGTAAAAAATATGCAAATTGTGGTTTTTAATCAAGATAATGGCAAACATAGTCTCGAATTACTTCAAAGAGTCTCAGCGCTTCAAGCAATTAGCTCAGTTCAAGTTACTCATTCTGACAGAGAATTCGAACGCTCAATTGTGAATCAAGAAACTATCCTTGGGATAAAAATTCCAAGCAACTTCTCGTCTCAATTAGAACTTAATAGGAATTCAAACATCCAATTAATACTTGATGGAAGAAAATCTAACAGTGCTCAAATTCTAAATGCATACATCCATAAAATTATTTTCCAGTACGCACAAGAAATATCATTAAACAATAAATCGCAAGAAATAACAGTAACCAATTTCTTTAACCCAAATCTAGAATTTCTTTGGCACCTAATGCCAAGTCTAATTGCAATTATTGCATCTATAGGTTGTTTAATGGTTACAGGATTATCAATTGCAAGAGAAAAAGAAGAGGGAACATTTGATCAGTTATTGGTTTCTCCACTTGAAGTTTGGGTTATTATGTTTGGAAAATTAATCCCAGGTTTACTAATTGCTTTATTTCAAGGAACTTTAGTTTTAGGTATCTCTATAGTCTTTTTTCGATTACCGCTTACTGGTTCAATTACAGTGTTATATATAGGTTTTATTCTATTCGGATTGTCGGTAGTTGGTATTGGATTATTTATTTCATCAATTTCCAATACCCAACAGCAAGCTTTTTTAGGAATTTTTAGTATTCTGTCACCTATGGTAATTTTATCAGGTTACCTATCCCCTATTGAAAATATGCCTTTTATTTTAAGATGTGTTGCGTACCTTAACCCACTTACACATTTTATTCAGATTGTAAAAGGAGTGTTGATAAAATCATATGGCATTACAGATGCCATGTTGCCATTACTTAAACTCTTTATTCTTTCTTTGTTGTCATTATATGTCACGTTCACTATTTTCAAAAAGTACAAGGAAGATTAAAATCTAGAGTTTTGCAAAGATCTAAAAATTGTTTTGGTGAAATTTCTTCAGCTCGAATGTTTTCAATTACGTGAGTTGTTTTAATATTATATTGTCTTAGTACATGTTTGAGCATTTTTCTTCTGTGCCTAAAAAAAATACTTGTAATATATTTTAATTTTAACAATATCTCAGGGGATAGGGTGTTTCGATTATTTTTTAATTGAATAAAACAAGAGTCTACTTTTGGGATAGGCTTAAATGAATTTCTAGATATTTCAGTTAATATATTAATTGAAAATATTAATTGCGCAAATATTGTTAGCCTGCCATATTGTTTTGTGGAATGTGACGCCACCAGTCTATCAGCATATTCTTTTTGAACAAGTAAAAATACATTTTCAATATGGATATTTAAATCAACAAGTTTACTAAGTATATCTGTTGAAATATGGTATGGAATATTACCTACCACAGTAAGATCGTAATTATTTTTTGAATATTCCATAATATCAAATCGTAAAAAGTCTTCTTGGTGTATTATTAATTTATTAGCCTGTATATAATTTGAATACGTATTACGCAAAAATGTACACATTATTGGATCAATTTCAACTGCATGAATTGTTAACCCAAGAGCTAATAATTCTTTAGTCAAGGAGCCCCTGCCAGGACCAATCTCAACTACCGTGGCACTTTTTGGGTGTGAATTATATATTAATTGGGCTAGTAAAATACTTTTTAACTGATCAACTAAAAAGTATTGGGAAAGTTTTTTGTTTGAATTATTCTTATACATAAGGCAAATTGGTGCGCCCGGAGAGACTCGAACTCCCGGCCCTCTGGTTCGAAGCCAGATGCTCTATCCAACTGAGCTACGGGCGCAGATTAGCTATTATACTATTGAGTAAATAACAAACTACATGGTCGGAGCGAGAGGATTTGAACCTCCGACCACCACAACCCCATTGTGGTGCGCTACCAGGCTGCGCTACGCTCCGCTTTTTTCTTGAGACAATATTAATTTTAAGTCTGATAAATCAGCGACAATCATTTTAGTGATTTCATTTTGATCTAGCTGTGATATTTTGGTAGAGTTAGCTAAAAATTGCCTTGCCCCATGAATTGTAAAACCTTGCTCATGTAAAAGTTTTTGAATTTTAAATATGAGCAGAACTTCACTTCGTTGATAAAATCTTCTATTCCCTCTTCTTTTTAATGGGCGTAAATCATCAAACTCTTTTTCCCAATATCGTAGGACGTAAGGCTTAATATTGCAGATTTTTGAAACCTCGCCTATACTAAAAAATTTTTTTAAAGGCAGAGATTTATTAAGTACGCTCATAACTTAAAGAGTTTACTAAATTTTACCGCAACTACTTTACGTGAATTAATTATTATTTTTTTTCTATTTTTAAAATCAATCCCAATACGTGGCGATTTAACTCGGATAGTGCATTTAAAAAATTTATTTATTTTAACAGCCCCATCAATAATAAGGATATTTTTTATACTAATAAAAAAAGAGTCGACTAGTTTACTGGTTTCAGAAACACTCATTCCAAATTCTTTAGATAAATCACTAGCAATTTTATATTTTGTTATAGTCTGCATTTCGTAACACTGCCTCAGTTTGGTATTGAATTGATTTTACTATTTTACTCATAAGAATGTCAATTTCCTCAGTTGTGAATGTTTTAATTTCCGGTGTGAGCACTATTCGAATTGTGTAACTAATTTCATCCGATTCATTGTTATTCAATTTGTAGATATCTATCAGGGTTACTGAAGTTAATTCGGAAAGATTCAATGACATAATTGCATTTTTTACAGAACTGTAAGGGTGCGATTTATTCACTATTATGCTTAAATCTCTTTGAACAGAAGGAAATTTTGTATATTTTATATTTAAATGTTGATTGCTAGTGGCAAGAAGTTGATCAATATCGATATTAAAATAATAAAGATTAGAATAACAATTAATTGAGAGTATAAGTTGAGGGTGTAATTTACCAAAAACTATAAATGGAATACCAGTAGGGGTAGTTGCAAAACATGACGACCTTCCTGGGTGAAGGTATTGATCCCAGGGAGATGGTAAGGTATGGGATTGATAAAGTACCTGACTCGAAAGCTCTACTAATTCTGACTTAATTCGAAAAAAACAATTTTCATCACTTTGAATTTGCCGCGCCCAATGTTGCTGTTGGTAGTCCACGGGTATCAAACCAGCCAATGTTTTTGTTTCACTAAATTGATCTCCAACTAACGAATAACTTTTTCCCATCTCGAATATTTTTTTAGGTTTTCTGAAATTACTTCTGTTAAATGTATCGGCAGATATTAAAGAATAAAGTAAGTTGGGTCTTAATATAGCCATTTCTGAAGATAGTGGGTTTTTAATAGAAACACTTGAGTTGCTTTTGTACAATGAAGAGATAAAACTGTAGTGTATAGTTTCTTGATACCCAAAAGAAATTAATTGTTGTTTTAAGCGCATCATTTTTTTATACTCTATACTTGAAGATGATTGCAGGTATGAAGGTTTAAAGTTATCATGTTTAGATGGTTTGATAGAATGATAACCGACCTGTCTAATTACTTCTTCTGCTATATCCGATTCATTAGATAAATCAACTCTTTTGAATGGTAGTTTACAAATAAAAGAATTATTTTTTAGAACACGATTAATTTTTATCTGAGATTTGTTTAGACTTTTTTTTATTTGTGAATTAGAAAAATTTGTTCCAAGTAATTTATTTATTTTAGCTTGATTGAATTTAATTGTACAATTATTTTTACTACGTTTTGAAATAATTTTAGTGAAGCTCACATCTGATCTGTCGTAAGGGATTTTACAGTAATCAAATAACTCGATCAATCTATTTAACGCATAAATATGTAACTGAAACGGAAGGCCCTTAGAAAACCGAGAAGATGCTTCAGTCCTTATTGAATGTTTTATTGAAGATAATGAGACAATCTCTTGATTATAACAACCAATTTCTACGATGAACGACTGTGTACTAGAATTTATAGCTGATTGAACGCCGCCTATAAGGCCTCCTAACGCAAGAGTTTTTTCATTGTCAGAAATAACTATATCAGAATTGCTTAACAATCGTTCGTTAGAATCTAACGCTTCAAATTTCTCTCCTTCTTTCGCAAAACGAATTTGAAGTTGTCCGCGTAGATTAGCAGTATCATAAAGATGAATAGGTTGTCCTGTTTCAATCATAACTAAATTTGAAATATCAATTAAGGGTGAAACTTGATTAATGCCAGATTGAACTAACGCCTGTGTTTGTAAGAACGGTAATTGGGGCAACACTTTAGATTTTAATTTAAAACAAATAAAAAGAAACCCATCCCCAATTCTCTTATCAAGGATCCTTGCAAGTGGCTTTTTTGATTTGTTAAGAAATGAAGGGAGTGAGGTTTTCGACTCTTCGTTTAATTTATTTAAAGAAGAAGAAGTTATCTTAACTTTAACTCCTGGAACCTGTTCAAATTCATTTACCATTCCAACATAACTAAGAGTATCACTGCGATTAGGGTAAACTTCAATGTCAATTTGAGATAAATAGTCCTTAAAAAATGAATAAAAACCAGCGCCTATAGGTGATTTACTAGGTAGATCAAGCACTCCATTTGTTTTATATCCTAAATCTAGTTCTTGAGCAGAACATAACATCCCAGTTGAAGTAACACCTCTGATATCTTTGATGTCAATTAAAGATCCATTTGGTAATTTTTTTCCCGCTGGAATATATACAGTTTTCATACCTTCGTATACATTGGTAGCGCCACACACAACTTTCATAGTATTAAATGAATCGGTTATATGACAAATTTTTAGATTGCTTGCATTAGGGTGGGGCTCTATTGATTCAATTAATACTATTCTGAAATAATTAAATTTCTCAGAATCAAAGTTACTAATGTAAGAGTACTCAAAACCTAACAATGGCAGAGCATTTAATTGCTTATGAGAAATTGGTTTTGCGAAAAAAAAGGTATTTAAATAGCCAAAGTTAAGTTTCATAATGCCATTTATTAAATTGAGATAGGACGTCAAAATCTGAATTATAAAGATCTCTCAAATCATTAAGTTTGTACTTGACCATTGCTAAACGTTCAATTCCCATTCCAAACGCATACCCTTGTTGTTTTTTCCATTTTTTATCAAGTTTTAAAAAAAGTGAAGGGTGTAACATTCCACAACCAAGTACCTCTACCCAGCCTGTTTGTTTACACAATTGACAACCTTTTTGATTGCAGTTTGAACAAGAGATATCGACCTCTGCAGAAGGTTCGGTAAATGGAAAATAAGAAGGCCTAACTCTAGTTATCAAATTAGTGTTGTTAAAAAAATACTGTAAGAACTCTAGAAGAACCCCAAGAAGGCCAGAAAAATTTGCTCGTGAATCAATGCGCATCCCTTCGAATTGATGGAACATAGGTGTGTGGGTTGGATCTAGATCTCTTCGAAAAACTTTACCAAAAGTTATGATTTGTAATGGCGGATTAGATTTTCTAATTGCGTGTATTTCCATTGTGGTAGTGTGGGTTCTAAGTAAGTAATCATTTGAAATAAAAAAAGTATCATGCATCCCTCTTGCTGGATGATGTAATGGAATATTGAGAGCAGTAAAATTATTCTCATCAGTTTCAATTTCTGGCCCATCAACAAGATCAAAACCTATCGAAGTGAAATAATGAAATATTTCATGGCAAGTAATAGTTATAGGATGAAACGAACCATGTGAAATGGGTAATTCGGGTAACGATACATCTAAACACTCTCGTTCCAAAATTTCTGATAATTGAGTTTGTTGTAAATGTTTCAAATGTAATTCACAAGCATCGATTATTAATTGCTTGAGAATATTTAATTCTTTTGCTCGTTTAATTTTAGCAGATTGCTCTATTGAATTAATTTCTTTGAATGAAATAGAAAGAATGCCTTCTTTACCTAGGTATGAAGCTCTGAGTAATTCAAGATCTTTTTTGTTTTTTACAAGCTCAAGCTGTCGTTGAAACTTTAATTTTATCTTCTCATTTTCACTCATGCAAGAGTGAGTGATTTTTTAACTTGGCTGATTATAAGGCTAAATGCCAATTCATCTCTAATTGATAATTCTGATAAGACCTTTCTATCTAACTCAATTCCAGTTATTTTTAAACCGTTAATAAATTGTGAATATGAAACACCGTGCTTACGAACTGCTGCATTTAGACGAACTATCCAGAGGGATCTAAACTGTCTTTTTTTTTGTTTTCTATCACGATAACTATATTGACCAGATTTAATGACTGCTTGTTTAGCAACTCGATAAGCGGTTGAACGCTGACCTCGATACCCTTTAGCTTTTTTTAATATTTTTTTATGTGTTGATTTTCTGGATACTGCTGAAGTTGCTCTTGGCATAGTTCTCTCGTTTTATGTTATTGAAAAAATAGTTGTCGCACATTTTTAGCGTCAGAAAAATGTATGTAAGCAACACCAGTGAGATTCATTTTTCTTTTACTTGTTTTTTTTGTGAGAATATGGCGTTTGAAGGCATTTTTTCTCTTTATTTTTCCTGACGCTGTTATTATAAATCTTTTTTTTGCACCACTATGAATTTTGACTTTTTGTTTAGACATTATCTCTCCTAACGCTTTGGTCCAAGTAACATTACAATCTGCTTTCCTTCCATAATGGCAGGCTGTTCTATCGTGATGCTTTCTTTTAGCGAAGAACATATCCTATCCATTACCTGCATTCCTAAATCTTGATACATTATTTCTCTTCCTTTAAATCTAACAACAATTTTAGCTTTATCGCCTGCAGTAATAAATTCCATAATTTTTCTAATTTTCACCTTAAAATCACCTTCATCTGTATTTGGTCTTAATTTTATTTCCTTAACCTGTGTGTGCTTCTGATTTTTTTTTGCCTGACTTGCCTTTTTATTTAACTCAAAAATATGTTTACTAAGTGACATTATTTTACAGACTGGTGGGTTGCCACTCCCTCCAATTTCCACCAAATCTAAACCAGCATTTTGAGCCATCTCTTTTGCTTTATTGGTTGCCACAACTCCCAACTGCTTACCGCTCGAATCGATCAACCTAACTGTAATTGAATCAATTTGATTATTTGATTTATAATTTTTTTTATTTCCTCTAATATTTCTGATACGAATTAATCCTATTTCTGTTGTGATTTAGAATGCTATTTTACTATGGATTTGTTCATTTATTATTGAAATAAATTCATTTAGGGATAGGTTGCCTATATCACCTTTTCCTCTCTTTCTCACAGAAACCATGCCATTTTGCATCTCTTTTTCCCCTACGATAACGAGATAAGGAATTTTATTTAGAGTTGATTCTCGAATCTTTAAGCCTATTTTCTCATTTCGGATATCAACTTCTGATCGAATTAAACTATTTTTCAATTGCTCGGCTACCTGATGAGCGTACGGTTTGCTAGATTCTGAAATAGTTAAAATTTTACATTGAACTGGTGAGAGCCAGAGTGGCAGAGCGCCAGCGTAATGTTCAATCAGAATTCCAATAAATCGCTCTAAGCTGCCTAATATTGCCCTGTGAAGCATAACCGGGGTTGTTTTTGCACTTTCTTCATTAACATAACTTGCACCTAATCTCAATGGCATTGAAAAGTCACATTGAATTGTGCCGCACTGCCATTTTCTCTTTAAACAGTCCTCCAAAATAAACTCTATTTTTGGACCATAAAAAGCACCCTCACCTTTTTTCTCAAACCATGTGACTGAGAGTGACTCAAGTGTTTTTTTCAAACTTTGCTCTGCCTCATCCCATACTGCGTCATCACCCACTCGTAACACTGGTCTCGTTGCCAATGCGTAGATTATTTTACTGAATCCAAAATCTTTGTAAACATCTTTTAACAAATTTATAAAATTAAGCACTTCTAAAGGTACTTGTTGTCTAGTACAAAAAATATGCGCATCATCTTGAACGAACGCTCGTACCCTTAAAAGACCATGCAACGTGCCAGAATATTCATTTCTGTGACAACTGCCAAATTCAGCGTATCTGATAGGTAGTTCTCTGTAAGAATGAAGGTTTTGGTTAAATAACTGCACATGATTAGGGCAGTTCATTGGCTTAATAGCATAATTTTTATGTTCGGATACAGTAGTAAACATGTGCTCAGAAAATTTCTCCCAATGCCCTGAAGATTCCCATAAAGTCTGATCGGCAAGTATAGGGGTGGATATTTCTTGGTATTGATTTTCAGCCAGTTTATTTCTAATATATGAAACAATTAATTGATAAAGTGTCCAACCATGGGGGTGCCAATATGGCATCCCTGGAGATTGCTCTTGGAAGTGAAAAAATGATAGTTGTTTTCCTAAAAATCTATGGTCTCTCTTTTCACTTTCCTCAAGCATCGTGATATGATCAGAGAGTTCATTGCGAGTATGCCAAATTGTTCCATATATTCTTTGTAGCTTATAACTGGTAGAATCTCCCTGCCAGTAGCTTCCAGAAACTTTTAATAACTTAAAGTATTGTAACAATCCAGTATTTTCTACATGAGGGCCACGGCAAAGATCAATAAAGCTGCCCTGTCTATAAAGTGTTATTTCTTCTGATTCAGGAATTCTATCTACAATCTTAGATTTAAAAAATTCCCCAATTGAGTTAAAATAATCAATTGCTTCTTTTCGAGAGTAAACAACTCTTGAAATTTCAAGTTTTCTTGCTGATATTTCACGCATTTTGTCCTCAATTATTGATAAATCAGATATTGAGAAACTAGATTCATAATAAAAATCATAGTAAAATCCATCTTCAATCACTGGACCAATAGTTACTTGAACTGTTGGGTATAATTCTTTAACCGCATGTGCGAGTAAATGCGCGCAAGAATGTCTTAAAGTTTCAATTGATATACTGGACATACTATATAATTACTATATAATTAACTCTATCATGGTAGGCACGATTGGACTCGAACCAACGACCCCCACCATGTCAAGGTGATGCTCTAACCAACTGAGCTACGCGCCTACTGAGTAAAATAATATCTTTTATTATATCATAGCTTTAGAAAGTGGTTCGTAAAGCAATTAATGATTTAAGCTTTTCTCTACACTCAATGGCTTTCTCAAACTCAAATTTACTTGCATGCAAAACCATTTGACTTTCTACTTGCTTAATATATGAATCAAATTCCTTGTCTGTCATTGATTTTGCTGGTGATTTAATTAAGTCCATTTTTCGCTCTATCAATTTTTGTTTATGGTATTCATAATCCATGGTATTTGATATAGTTCTTTTAACAGAAGTAGGGGTAATTGAGTGTTTTATATTATACTCAGACTGGATTGATCTTCTTCTATTGGATTCTGTTATGGCTCTATCCATTGCTGGTGAAATACTGTCTGCAAATAATATAACTCTTCCATTAACATTTCTTGCTGCTCTGCCAATAGTTTGAACTAAGGATCTTTCTGACCTTAAAAAACCTTCCCTGTCAGCGTCTAATAATGCTACTAACCCTACTTCTGGTAAATCTAACCCCTCTCTAAGTAAATTGATTCCTACTAAAACGTCTACAGTTCCAATTCTAAGATCATGAATTATTGAAATACGTTCAGTGGTATTAGTGTCAGCATGTATATAATGCGTTTTAATTGATTTTTGATTTAGAAATTCGCTTATCTTTTCTGATAAAACCTTTGTCAAACACCCAACTAAAACTCTGTGATTTTTTTCAATTTCTTTTTTAATTTCAATTAACAATGTTTCAATCTGATTTTTAGCTGGCATTACTTCTATTACAGGATCCAACAAACCTGTTGGTCTTACTAACAACTCATGAACAACACTAGACTTTGAAAGTTCGTATTCAGCAGGTGTTGCGCTAACATAAACAGTCCTTGGAGAAACGCTTTCAAATTCGTCAAATCTAAGAGGTCGGTTATCTAGCGCAGAAGGTAATCTAAAACCATAGTCAACTAAATTCTTTTTACGTGAATGGTCCCCTTTATACATCGCTTGAATTTGAGAGATAGTGAGATGGCTTTCATCAACGAACAACACTCCATCTTTTGGCAAATAATCCAAAAGACAAGGAGGCGCCTCTCCAGGATTTCTTCTGCTTAGATGTCTGGAATAATTTTCTATGCCCGAACAATAACCAATTTCAGATAACATTTCTATATCAAATACAGTTCTCTGTTCTATTCTTTGCGCTTCGATAAGCTTATTTGCATTAGAGAAGAAATCTATTTGGTGACGCAATTCATTTTTGATTTCGATAATTGCTCTATGAATATTATCTCTTGGTGAAACGTAATGTGTTTTAGGATAAATTGAAAACCTTCTTAGATCTTGAATTTTTACCCCAGTTAAAGGGTCAAAAGTGTAGAGGCTGACTATTTTTATATCGTCAAAAATAATTCTAATGCCCATATCTTCATGTTCCGCGGGATAAACATCCAAACTTTCACCTCGAACTCTAAATACACCTCTGTTAAATTCTATATCATTCCTAACATACTGCATTGCAATCAATCTTGAGATGGCTATTTCAATTTCAAATAAATCTCCAAGTACTAGGTGCAGTAGCATAGTTTGGTAAATTGAAGGATCGCCTAAACCATAAATTGCGCTAACTGAAGCTACAATAACAACATCTTTTCTTTCAAGTAAAGATTTAGTGGCTGACAATCTCATCTGGTCAATATGCTGATTAATACTGGAATCTTTTTCAATAAATAAATCCTTTCCAGGAACATACGCTTCTGGTTGATAATAATCATAATAACTGACAAAAAATTCAACTGAATTATTGGGGAAAAAAACTTTGAATTCTTCAAACAACTGTGCTGCGAGTATTTTATTTGGCGCAATTATTATTGCAGGTTTATTAATTTCGGCTATAACACTTGCCATAATAAAAGTTTTACCACAACCTGTAACTCCTTTAAGCGTTTGAAATTTATTGCCAACCAAAATCAAATGGGATATAGCATCTATTACTTCTTTTTGAGCGGGTGTACAAGCAAAAGTAGATCTCAAATTAAAATTTGAGCTTGTATCACTTTCAATTTCTCTTTTCATATAGTATAATTATTTACTAAATGTTATCACAACGCTCAACCAGAATTAAGCCTTCTCCAACTTTAGTGATAAGCGCTCTTGCACAAACACTGAAATCCCAGGGAAAAGATATTGTTTCTTTGAGTGCGGGAGAGCCTGATTTTGACACACCGAAGCATATTAAAGACGCCGCTATCAAAGCACTTCATGCTGGATTTACCAAATACACTGCGGTAGATGGAATCCAGCAACTAAAAAAAGCTATTTTAAATAAATGTCTACATGAGTATGGTCAGGAATATAATTTAAATAATGTAATCGTATCTAATGGAGCAAAACATTCGATCTACACATTACTTGAGGCTATAATTAATCCTGGGGATGAGGTACTTATACCAATTCCATACTGGGTTTCTTATCCAGATATTACACAAATAATGGATGGTGTACCAAAATTCATCATGCCTAGTAATTTAGAAACACTAAAAATATCTCCGCAAGATTTAGAGAAAGCAATAACAAAAAAAAGCAAAATCTTAATTATTAATAGTCCAAATAACCCGTCAGGTTCAAATTACACAAAAAATGAATTAAGGGATATTGCTGATGTACTTCTAAAATATCCTAAATTAATGGTGCTTAGCGATGATATCTATGAGCATATTTACTGGGGCAAAGACGCGTATGTAAATTTAATAATGGTGGAGCCAAAATTAAAGGATAGAGTTTTTTTAATTAATGGAGTATCAAAGTCATATGCAATGACTGGTTGGAGAATCGGATATTGTGTGGGCAATAGTGTAGTAATCAACGCAATGTCAAACCTGCAGTCTCAATCCACTTCCAATCCAAATTCTATAGCACAATATGCGGCTGTTGAAGCGCTTGAAGGGTCGCAAAGCGAACGTATACTTATGAACAAAGAATTTCAAAAAAGACATGATATTATCTATTCTTTATTAAATCAATTACCAAAAGTTAGGGTAATTAAATCAGATGGGGCATTTTATTCATTCCCTGATTTTTCTGAAGTTATAAAATCTAAATCTATTGATAATGATATTACACTCGCTTCAAGATTACTTTCTGAAGCTGGTGTTGCGATAGTTCCTGGTTCTGCTTTTGGTATGGCAAACCATTTACGTTTTTCATTCGCAACAAGTGAGGAGGTAATAATAGATGCAATTACAAGAATTAAAAATTTTATCTGTAATTGAAATTAAAGATTGCTTTAAAAAACTACAATCATATTGGTTTAGCGAATCAGGACACCATGCTTGGTTCTCTTCGACAAAAGAAATTGACCTAAGTATTAAAGAGAATTATTTAGCTCTTTGGATTTCTTGTTTACGTAATTTAAAATATTGTTGTACTTTAGAATACCCTGATATTATTCAAGCTATTATAACTTTTGACCAGCTTCCCCTAAATATGTTTAGAGAAAGCCATCTCAAATACCAAACCTCTTACAACGCCCTGACCCTATCAAAATTATGTGTAGTAAAAAATATTCATTTATCTGCATCGTCTGATGAAAAATTATTTATACTACTTCCATTTATGCATAGCGAATTATATGAAGATCAAATAATGAGTTGTCAACTTGCTGAAGAATGGGCAATTGGGCAACGACAAATAGAGTACGCGTATAGTTTTAAGAGCATCATCGAACAATTCGGAAGATTTCCAATGAGAAATGATTTGCTTATGAGAAAGTCAACAAAAGCTGAACTGGATTTTCTAAAATCACAAAACAATAAAAAATAAATACATACATGACATTCCATAAACTAAGGATAATAATAATAAAAATATTAACCTTACTGAAGGTGCCTGTTCAATTTTTTGCTGAATTGTGTCAATTGATTTTTTACCAGTTATCATAGGCTTTATTAGGTTGTTTTTTTTGAATAAATAATAAAATATTGCAATAACATGGAGCGCTATTGCAAAAAGTAAAATTTTTGAAAATACCACATGAATAGAATGAAATGAATCGTTAATTTCAGATGAAACGAATATCGAAAGAGGTCCATAAATATAATCATCTTCCACAGCACAAAACAAACCCGAAATGATCATAATTAAGAAAATCAATATAAAAGACAACACTGAATATCCACCAATCGGATTATGCCCAAGTCCTTGATGAGTGTATTTACCTCGAATATAATTTAGAACAATTGATGGGTGTTTAATAAAGCTAATAAATTTACTCTCTTGGCTTCCAAAAAAACCAATAAGAATTCTAAAAAAAAATAATGTCATAACAGCGATACCTAAGTACATATGAGCTGGAAAAAATAAATAATTTCCAGTTATATAAAGTAGTGAAACTAACAAAACAAGCAACCAATGAAACAGACGAATTGACCAATCCCACACCACTACTGTTTTTTTGATTTCCATTAAATTCAGAATTTATGATTAATAATTTTTGTTATTATAGCATCAATTATGAAACATCTTTTCACAATATTTTGCTTATTACTAGCAGTAAATGCCAATTCAATGGATATCACGATTTCGTATGAGGAGAGTTTTTTGAGTAAAGAATACCAATATACTGAACCTGTACCAGGAATTGATTTTTCGATTTTATTATATGATAAAGTCAAACGATTTCAATCAGCGGTTTTTCAAATAGGATTAATTTACAAACAAACCAAACCAATACTTGGACAACTGAACCAAACAATAAATATTTTAAATTTTGGTGTAGGTTACAGTTGGAACATTCCTTTAAGCAGAACAGTTAACCCAAATATTTTTCTCATGACAAATTATCAGATCAATCAAGCAACTAATCAAATTAAAATAAACCCAGACTACTTTTATGCCATAAACCGGTTAAATAAAATTACAAGAAGTGATTTTAATATACAGGTAGGTGTAATTATTTATGGAGACTCTTTTAATGCATCTGGACTTGTATTAATTTTTAAGTATCAAGTGCATTTATTTAATAGAGCGAAAGGATTGTCTTTTGGGATTGGTTATTCAACTAACTAGTAGGGTAAAATAGCAACAATTATGAAAACCATAATGAACATCAGTCAAAAATTTTATAGCGTACTAATAATAGTAATAGTTACTTCTTGTCAAAACTCAAACCCACCACCTTCACAAATGCAATTAAATGGCGTTTGGGTTAACTCGATAGATGAGGGATTATTAAATTCAAGCAAAGTTAGCTACCAGTTTTGTAAATCTAACACAATTGCAGATGTTTTACGATCACCTTGGCCATTTTTAATATCCTATGACACCGAAAAATTTATTCAACTTTTTGAGGAAAATGGAATCTTCCGTTCAATACCTTTATCAAAAGATCAAAATCTAAAAGTTATTACATCTTCTGAAGTTATAACTGGTGAATTTCAAAATGGATTTGAAGATAAAGACGGTAAAATACAAATAATCAGCACTTTACAAAACAAAACTATACAAGAAAACTACGAAATTACCGAGAAAGGTAAATTAAGAATAACTGTTACTATTGAAGAAGATGGTCAGCCACAAATCAAAAATACATTTGAATATAACAAACGTAATGATCTTACCATCTCACAAATAAAGTGCAATTAGATAGCTTTAAAATTACTTTTTAGATTTAAATTTATCGTGGCAATTTCTACAAGAATTTCCCACGTCTTTTGCAATATCCGCAATAATAAAGTCATCTTTATCTTTATCTACAGCCCTTTTTAGTGTGTCAATTTTATCAATCATCTCACTATGTAATTTAGTGAAAGTGTCCCAGTCTTTCCAAATTTCTGCTTTTGCTTTTGTTTGTTTTGGAATGATGGAATTCAAACCAAATCCCCGTTTAATAACTTCTACTTTAGTAATGTAATACATGTTATCGGTTGCTTCTCTGATTTGTTTCATATCAAAAACTATTTTTTTCTCAATAGCCATTGTATTTATTAGTCCAAAACTATTCCCTAAGATAGTGAAATAAGATTTCCTGTAATCTATGTTTGATAATTTTTCTTTTGGGCTTAATAAAACAGTTGGAACCTCAGCAAGCGTTATATTTAAATATAGCACTGAAAATAAAAAAATTAGTTTTCTGGTAATAGTTGTATTCATGTTGCAATCTCCTTATTTATCTTTACGCTTTCCATTTTAATATATTTTCATCAATTTTTGTCACTCTTTATTAAGTATTTTATAGTGATAATTGATGATTGTGTGCCAAATTTGCTTGCAAGAAACTTTTGTAAGTACTGAGTGTAGGTTTTTGATACATATTGCAAATTTTCACCATGTATTACAATACTTTTATGCTCATCATCAGCCCAATGAACATATTTTAATTTTGGCACAACCCCTCTTTTATTATGTGGCGGTGAGTATTTTAACGCTTCTTTGAAGATTGAATTTAATTCAGAAATTGAAACTAGGTTTGGTTTACTCAAGAGTAAAGCTGAACGTGACAACTCCTTGACAAAAGAAGAGTACCCGCTTTTTGTGTTGCATGAAATTAATAAAACTGGTAAACTTGAGAATTTGGCTTGTATAGACGCAATATTTAAGTCAAGCTGGTGCTTGTCATTGGGAGTTTTTACCATGTCGTACTTGTTTAATAAAACAATTGTTAACTTCTTGGCAATAGTAGATTTACGAATAGTTTTAAGATCTAGTTTTGTAATTGGTTTTGATGAATCTAACATAACTACAACTATGGAGGCAAGTTTAATTGCTTGTAGGTGTTGACTGGCTATACGCGAAGTAAGTGTTAGTGTGCGCTTAGATTTTTGTAACGAAGTAGAAAGTCCAGGAGTATCAATTATTTCAAATATTTTATTTTTAATGTGAACATATAAACTAGTATTGTGCCTAGTTGTGTGTTCTAGTTCTGAAACAATTAATCTAGTACCTTGGTTCAATAAATTACATAATGTAGACTTTCCAACATTTGTTTTGCCAATAATTGCTACTCTTGGTACTGTTTCTAATTCTTTCAGTTGATTTTCAGTAGGGATTGATGAGCCAATTTTAAAGATGTGATCTCTGATAGACTGGATAGAAGCTTTATCATAAATAGAAGTTGGGAAACTCGTGAAGCCATAAATATTTTGAGTCTTAAACAACAAATCCGACTGTTGCAATAAGTCTTTTTTGTGGAGCAACATCACGGTAGGTTTTGAACGAAGTTTTAAAATTTTAATATAGTTTATATCTTCACTTGTAATCCCGTTATGTGATTCAATTACATATAAAATTAATGTAGCGTCATTTATTAATTTTTTTATCTGCTGTAAAGCTAAATTTGTAATCACTCCATCTGAATTATGAAGACCCATGGTATCAACTAAAGAGAAGTATTTTGAATTAATATTTAGTGGCACTTCTTGATAATCTAATGTAGTGTGGGCAAACGGAGTTACTAATGACACATGCTTGTTTGCAATTGCGTTAAATAGCGTTGATTTACCTGAATTAGGTTTTCCAATTAAAATTATTATTGGCGCTTGCAATGTTATTTTTTATAGTCAAGAATAATACGAATTAACCTGCCATTTAAACTATAAAGAAATAAATTAGATGAGTCTACAGGATCTATAAAAATATTGAATTTTTTTATAGTGTATTGTTTGGAATGTAAAATAAAAGAGTCTAAATAAATCCCAGAACTTGTTTCATAGACATGCATTTTACCTATTGGATCAGACAAAATGACAACCTGATTATTAGCAACAACTTGAGAAATTGAAGTATGTAATGGAAGGTTTGACTTCCATAGAACCAGTCCGTCACTTAGAGATATTGAGTAGACTGAGCCCGAGTCAGCAACGGCGATAATGGCGTTATTTAACAAGAAACTAGAAGACCAGCTATCAATTGATGAACTCCATACTTTCGCTCCTTTTGTTAAAGAAAATGAGGCTATTTGATCATGAAAAGTCATGGCTATAAGTTGATCATTGTAAATAGCTATATCATAATCAATATCAGATATATTTTCTAAATCAGAACTATTGTTTTTATTTGCAAGTGAATACTCAAATAAAAGCTTGCCATTTTCCACGCTTAGTATTGCGACCTTTCCAGAATCTGTAGGATAGAACAAATACGGACTTGAAAGTAACAGAGGGGAACCACCAGTTAATGATAATTTTGGTACATTTTTATTAAATGACCACACAATTTCACCATCAAGTATGGATAGTGAGTACACTGTACCATCTTGAGTTTTGACATGGACTAATTTAGAAGAGACTGTAGGTTTGATAATAACTTCAGCATTTATATCTCTAACCCATAAAATTTGATGCGGTTTATTTAGACTAATTGAGATAATTTCACCTGTTTGAGAGCAAGTGTACATTTGGTTATTTGGGGAATCTATCGCGACACCACAACTTAAATTATAAGGTAATTTAATTTTATTAACTATTGCTCCATTTTTTTTATTTACAAAGTATATTTGACCATTAGTAGAAACGACAATTAACAATTTTTCATAGAACGATACTGAGGGGATGGTGGTAAAACTATACTCTTTAAATTCAAGGTTCGTTATCCATTTTGTGTAAATGTAAGATTTTTTGAAGGTTCGTTCCTTTAAATAATCAGAAGATTGGGCAATGGTATAAATAAACGACCCTAACATAATAAAAATGAACTTAAAATAAATCATTTTTAATTAATTAGCCAAATTTGAAATTGCATTATCAATTTTAATTTGATAAAATATCTTTTTATCTTTACTTTTTGATAAATTAAATGCACTTTGCCAAAATGCCTTAGCTTTATCAATATTACCAGATTGATAGTAACAGTTTCCAAGTTCATTTTCAACCAACTCTTTGAGACCATTTGGAGGTGGTTCTTTTGAAGAAGCTTCGCTTAAGATTTCAATTGCTTCTGGAATTTTATTAATATTTTGAAACAATTTAGAAAGTCTAATTTTTGTTACCCATAAGAAATAGTTATTATTGTTATTGTCTAATATCCACTGGTAAGATTTGATTGCTTCATCGATTTTATTTTGTTCAAAATATGTTTTTGCAATTAATAGTCTCGCAAAGATAGGATAAGCACTAGATGAATCGTTGTCAAAAATATCTAAATTTTGTAGGAGGAGTTCTTGAATTTCCTTGCTATTCACTTCATCAATTTGGCTTGCTCTAGAAAAGACGGTACTAGATTTATTTCTTGTTACTGATTGATATTCTTGATAATAATTCCAACCTAAAAACAAAACAACACCAAAGAAAATACCAGTAAAGACTGTAATGAAAAGCAATTTATAATGAAGGAGAAAATCTCTCCATGAATGTATTTCAACTTCTTCCATTTTTTATTATTCTCTCAATTTGGTTAACATATTCATTTATTGGATATAACGCAGAATTATCATTGCTTGATTTTATCATTATTTTTCCATCTAGTCGCTCTTTATCACCCATTATAATATATACACAAGGATTATATGACTCTGAATTTCGAATTTGAGTTTTGAGTCCTTTTAAACTATGGTCAATGACAAAAATTGTATCCTTAAAAATACGCCTTAATTTCTCAACCTCAATATCAAGGCAGACAAGAGACAACTGATCTAGGGGGATAAAATAAAAAGTTATTTTACTTGTTGTGGTAATGTCAAAATAATCTAAAATTCTGTCAACACCAACTGCACACCCAATTGCATAATTTTGACTACCTCCTAAAACAGAAGGAAGCGAATCATACCGACCACCAGCGATGATACTATTCTGACTTTTATTTTCATTTAACAACTTCCATTCAAAAACAAAATCATTGTAATAATCTAAACCACGCACTAGCAAAGGATTATGTATAAAAGTAATACCTTTCTCTGATAAAATATTTTTGATATAAGAAAAATTATTTATTTGATCTTGCAGTAAAAAATCAACCATTGTCGGAAGATTTAAAATTTTTGATTTAATTAAAGCATCCTTAGTATCTAATATTCTAAGCGGATTATTTTCAAACGTTCTTCTCTGCTCAGGTGAAAATTCTATAACATTTGAAGCTTCCCAACGCTTAAGGTAATTACAATATTCAGCACGCTGTTTACTAGTGCCGATTGAATTTATTTCCAACACCACAGAGTCGATAATTTTTAGTTCTGCTAATAAATTTTTGGTAATTAGAATCATTTCGATATCCGCTAAGGGAGAAGATGCGCCTAAATATTCAAAACCAAATTGTGTGAATTGCCTAAATCTTCCTTTTTGTGGTTTTTCTCTTCTAAACATTGAACCATGATAAGAGACTCTTTGATTGAGATTGTAAAATAAGCCGTGCTCTAAACCAGCTCTTATCGCACCCGCAGTCCCTTCTGGCCTTAAGCAAACATCTTCACCTCCAATATCTACAAATGAATACATTTCCTTACCAACCACATCACTATCATCTCCTAAAGTTTTTTTAAATAATTCAGTTCGTTCTAAAATGGGCAATTCCCAAGGTAAGTAACCAAACTGTTGTGCTATTGTTTGGCATTGGTTAATTATTTCTTGTTTTTTATAACTATCAGGTGGGAATATATTTCTCATACCTTTCACTGCAGAAATATTAGATTTAGTTATCATTGTTACTGTACAGTAAATTTAGCAGTATTGTTCGGTGAGATATGTTTTGAATATCTAAATTCTTGACCATCAATAAATAATTTTATTGCCAACGCATTGCTTATATATACTCTAGCAGTCGATTGTATTGTGAAATACATGCCTGTTTTATTTGCAGGAATGATGCCATTAAATATACCATCACCTGTTTCCTCATCCTTGATCAGCACCCATGTTTCTTTTGTTGCAATTATATGAAATTGTTTTAATTTTTTTCCTAAATTTTTTGAGACCTGTGAAGTGTTATTAAACAATTCAGATTGTATTGACGAATCAATTCTGTGAAAAGTGAATTCAGGATTAGTCATTGGATTTTCTATAACTGGGACTACTTCGTTAGTTATCTTGATTGGCTCTAGAAATAAAAAACCAGTTGATCGTATAGCTGAAAAAGTCGCAACTAGTAATGTCAAAAACAAAACACCGCCGCCTAATAAATACCATAAAAAATAATTTCTAGGTGCGTGACGACTTATTTTAACTGAATAACCGATATTACGGACTGAATCTTGAAGTAGTTGATCGTTTTCATATAAAGAATGGAGAATTTGTGATGGGATGCTAAGGGTATCAGAAATTATATTCAGGTAACCTATTATATAAACATGATCAGGAAGTTGCTTGTAATTTTCATTTTCCAAAGCTTCCAAGTAAATTTCTTTAATAGCAGTAAGTTGCGAGAGTTGAACTAATGAAAGATTTTTAGATATTCTTGTTGTCTTTATTTTTGATCCAAGCATATCAATTAAATAAATTATTTATTCTTTTCTTGTAATGACTTGATGTATGTCTTAGTTTGTAATGAGTTTGGAAATTGTGTTAGTAATATTTTTTCATAGTTATTTTTTTCTACTATGTTATTGTTTCCTATCGCTATTTGAATCGCTAGCAGCAATGTAACAGGATCAGGGTTATTTAATTCGAAGTATTTAAGTAAATATTTTCTAGACTCTGGGAATAGTTTTTGATAGTACAAAATATCTGCAAAAGACAAGTACGCAACAGAATATTGTTCATTAGAACTGATTGCTCTATCTAAAAAACCTCTAATTCTAAGTAGTTCGTTGTCTGGAATTATTAAATTTTTACTTCTATATTTATACGCAAGTGTATTTGCTAAATTAGTAGCGCTAATTTCTATTTTTGTATTTAAAGGATTAGAATACGACTTTGAAAGATATAACAATGCGCTTTCAAATTCATTTTTTTCAATTGATAGGAATACTCCATAATCGTTCATAATTTCTGGATTATTTGAATCCATCAAAAGCGCTTGCTTAAAATAGTATTCTGCCTTATCTAGATTTCCTAGTTTACTTTGAAATATTGCAGAAGCATTTAACACCTCCGGCGCCTTGTCATCCTCTAATAAAGCTTTATCTATCTTTTCTTTTGCAATATCTAATCTATTAATTGAGATATATTGAATAGCTAATTTAGCGTTAATTTTAGCCGCTTCTTTTCTCTTAAAGGCGTAATCAGAATTATCAAGCGAAGTATCGTTTGAGTTTAAAGCGCAAGACGTTAAACTCAAACTGAATAAGATAGTCAAAAACAGGTTTATATTCATAGAGCCATTAATCCATTAGTAGGTTTGATAAATTTAATTTGCCTATTACTTAAATCCACAATTTTATTGGCAAGCTGGCCACACGCGGCCGATATATCGCGCCCTCTATTCTTCCTGATAGTTGTAAAAAGTCCATGATCTTTAAGAATTTTAGCAAATCGTAAAGTTGTCTCTTCATTGCTAGTATTATAACCTGAACCATCAAATGTATTAAATGGAATCAAATTTATCTTCACTGGCTTATTTTTTAATAACTTCGCTAATTGACACGCAAGATCTTCCGAATCATTGACTTGATCAATCATAGTATACTCAATTGTTAAGGTTTCTGAATTCGTTTTAGCAAGATAAAGAAAACATGATTCGAGTGTTTGTTTGATGGGGTATTTTTTATTGAGTGGTACTAGTGAATTACGTAAGGTATCGTTTGGAGCATGTAAAGAAAGCGCTAAAGAAACACCAAGTTTACTTTCGGCAAAAAGTTCAATTTTTGGCACAATTCCTGCGGTTGAGACGGTTATTTTTCTCTTTGAGATACCATAAGCATTTGGATGTAATAAAAGCTCAATAGTTGAAAACACTGAATTTGTGTTAGATAAGGGCTCGCCCATCCCCATAAAAACTATGTTTGTAATTTTTCGTTTGTGAATTTTATAAATTCTATTTATTGCATAATGTACTTGTGATAATATTTCATCAGTTTGCAGGTTTCTATTAAAACCCATTCTGCCTGTAGCACAAAAAGAGCAATTAAGAACACAGCCGATTTGGGAAGAAACGCATAGTGTTGAGCGAGAAATCTCAGGAATATACACTGTCTCAATAACATTATGACAATCCAAATTAAAAATCCATTTTACTGTTCCGTCGACAGATAAAAATTCATTTACTGGTTCAATCCATTTAATTTTGAAATTTTGTTCAAGGTACTTTCTTAGAGACAATGGTAAATTTACCATATCAATAAAACTACCCACTCTCAATTGATATAGCCAACTTAAAATTTGGGTAATTCTATAATTCGGTAGATTTAATTCAAAAAGCTTACATTCAAGGTCAGACTTAGTTAACCCAATAATGTTAGGAACTTGAGTCGAGTTCATGTTCTTTAAAAAAATAACAAATTTCTCTCGAAGCACTTTGTTCTGAATCTGAGCCATGAATTGCATTTTCATCAATTGAAGTTGCAAACATAGATCGGATGGTATTTGGTTCAGCTTCTTTGGGATTAGTAGCACCAATTAAGTTTCTAAATCTTGAAAAGGCACTCTCACCTTCTATTACCATAACAACTATTGAGCCACTAATCATAAATTTAACTAAATCTGTAAAAAATGGTCTTTTTTCGTGCTCTTGGTAAAAACCTTCAGCTTCAGGTTTTGACAAATGTAGCATTTTTAATGCAGTAATTTGAAAGTTATTTTTCTCAATAATAGCGAGAATATCACCGATATGTTTTTTACGTACCGCATCAGGTTTCAAAATTGCAAGAGTTCTAGTTTTCATATGATTATACAACTTTATTATACTCTAACCACCTCGCTCATCACACCATGTCTGTTGAATTCTTTCTAAAATTTTTTCATTGCACTTTTTGGGGTCATCTGCAAAGTTAGGAATTGAAATAATCCAACCATATAACGTGGCAAAGAGCACAGTACGAGGATCTTGCTCAGTATGTGCTTGTTCTAAGTAATCAACAATTTCGTAGATATCTGACCAATATATTTTTTTATTTTCCATGATTTATTTATTTTCCTGGGCGTGATTGATAGAGTATTTTGGAATTTCAACTATTATAGATCCACCAGTATAAATTGCTTGGCAGCTTAATCTAGATACTGACTCAAGCCCCCAAGCTCGATCGAGCATATCATCTTCAAGATCTGTTGGTGGGGAAAATAAGTGGAGACCCTCTCTAATAAAGACATGGCAAGTAGTGCAAGCACATACTTTTTCACACGCATGTTCAATTTTAATTCCATGGGAAAGTGATATATCCAATAATGATGAGTTTGTACTCGGTTGATTTATATCAATACCCTGAGGACAATATACTGGATGAGGTAATATTGAGATTCTATTCATTATATTTATTGCTAATATTGTTAATTTGCTTACCGACCATGGTGTTATGTAACGTATCAGAAAGCACATCAGATACGTAGTTTTTTGAGATTTCTTCTAATTTAGAAATTGAAGCGAGAAGAGTTTCGAAATTAGAATTCTGCAAGCTGCTATTTAACGATTGAACTTGTAACTTAATTTCACTGGGGAGAGGTCGTAATTCGGATAGTTGTTTAATATGGTGAAGAATACGGTAAGCATTTAAACGTGCATTGGTAATTTGAACAAATTCACAATCATTTGATACTTGCTCTGTTTGAGAAATAGAGCGATCCACTTGAACATCGTAGGCTACAGAATTTGCTTTATTATGTTCGGTTGCTTTGGCAGTAATAATTCCGTCGGAATCTATTTGTAATTCAAATCGTACTCTAATCAAACCAGCAAATGTTTTAGTTAATTTTGAAAGCGTAAATGCACCTAAACATCGATTCAAAGTAACTTGCTCCTGCTCACCTTGGTATAAAGTAAAAACCATGCCACTTTGATTATCAGACCACGTAGTGAAATCTCGGGTACATTTTGCGGGAAGTACCGTTAGGCGAGGGATAATTTTCTCCATAACCCCTCCATAGGTTTCAACACCTACTGAAAATGGCAATGTATCAATAAGTTTAGATCGAACTTGGCCAGTTCCTAACAAGTAATTACCGTGTAGCGTAGCGCCCTGTGAAACTGCAGTCAAAGGATTGTGGTTAAAAATTTCGAGAATTGGAAACTTCCCTCTTATAATTGGCTCAATAATTGGAGATTGACATGTGCCTCCGGTAAGAATAACAACATCAGGATTAATTTCAAGTTCATGTAATTCATCAATAACTTGATTTAAAAGTTCAGTAAATGAATCTATAAAAGGCCGAACAATTTGACTAAATAATGGGAAGTCAATTTTAATTTTCGATCCATCCTCACGTGAAGTAACTTCTATTTTTGTCAATGGAGTAAATTGTTCTTTAATTTTTTTAATTTCTAACAAAGTAACATGATCGATATTTTGAGTTGGGTTTTTTGAGTTATGGATATAATTATACAGACACGAATCTATATCATCGCCTCCTAACTGATTATTTCCTTTAGAATAAACTACTAAAGAGGTGGTATTTGATTGTCTAACCACGGAAATATCTGTTGTCCCTCCACCGCAGTCAATAATCAAATAGACTCCATCTTTAGGATTATTATGAAAATAAGATAACGCGGCAGCAGTAGGCTCACTTATTAATCCCAAGACTTCCCAATCCGAAAGAATTGCAGCGTGCCTTATCAATCTTCTTTGTAATTCATTAAACCATGCCGGAACAGTGATCACGCATCTAAGTTTTTCTTGTTGAAATTTCTTTGTACTGATAGTTAAATTTTTTAAATAGGTCAACAGAAACTGCGCGCAACTTGAAGGTAAAATACGTTGCTGGCCCAAATGAATCACCACTCCTAACTCACTTTCAAAGGAGGTGGAATACGGTAACTTATCTTTCAATTGATTATATTCATCTTGAGTAAGCGAGAGTAATCGCTTAGTAGATATTATAGATGTAGAGTTCTCTGAATTTTTATTTTCCTGACTTATAATTAAATTTGCGTCAGTGTCAAATATTAGCAACGAAGGTATTGTACGTGAGCCATTTTCATCCAAAACAAAATTAAACTCACCGTTTTGATACCAAGAAACTACGCATTGTGAAGTGCCTAAGTCGATTCCAAAAATAACTTGGTCTATATTTTTTTCTTTACTAGAATCTTTAATTTGAATAAATGTGGGCATTATGTTTACTGACTAGACGCGATAAGAAATTTTTCTTTACTGTATTGTAAAAATCGTCTTAAATAGTTTAACTTAACCAAGTAATTCACACAATCTTCTGAAAAATTATTTTGCTTAATTTTTTCATAACATTCATCATGGATGAATTCATATTTTTCAATTAGTTGAGCGAGGGCATTTTTATTTGAAACATTTTCAAGTTCTTCATACCATTGTGAAGCTTGTAACACTACTGAAACAGAGTGCTTTTCCATGGACATATCAGTATTTGGATTAAGTAAAAACACAATGTGTTTGTATCTTTCGTATTTATCTTTAAGTACAGAATACGCTTCAAGAATTTCTTCTTTATTATTCTGAGTAGAGTCAAGTAAGGTAATTAGATGGGAGTCTAGAGTTTTTCTATCTAAATCGCATCTAATATCAAGTTGCAATATACTGAAATAATTTTTGGTTGGCATATAAAAGCAATTCCAGGATACTGATGACTAGAAACCAACACTTTTTCCACATCCACATTTTATTTTTTCATTTGGGTTTTGGATCACTAACCCACTCTGCAACCCCTCTGTTACGAAATCAATTGTAAGATCATTTAGTTGAGTAAAAAAATTATTAGGAATTGCCAATGTTAAGTCTTGGTGCATTTCTATTGTTTCACCTGCTTGAATTGAGTCTAAAAACTCAAAGGAGTATTCATAACCAGAGCATCCTGAAGAAAGCAAACCAACTCTCATACCGATCCCTCTACCTCTTGTAATTAATTGTTTTTTTATATGTTTTACAGCAGATTCAGTTAGATGCATTTTTTTTCTTTGACAATAAATCTTTAATAGCAGATTTAATCGCCTCTTCAGCAAGTACAGAGCAATGTATTTTAACTGGTGGAAGTAAAAGCTCTTCCGCAATATCAGAATTTTTAATTTGCTGTGCTTCGGAAATATTTTTTCCAAGTAACATTTGTGTAACTAGTGACGAAGATGCAATAGCTGAGCCGCAACCATAAGTTTTAAATTTTGCATCTTCAATAATTCCCAGTTCATTAACTTTGATCTGCAATTTCATAACATCCCCACAGGCTGGTGCACCGACCAAACCAGTTCCAACATTTGAATCATCTTTTGAAAGTGAACCTACATTTTTAGGATTTGAATAATGCTCAAGTACTTTTTCTGAATATGCCATATAATTGTATATCTCCTTAGATTATGATTATAGCACAACATACATAAATTCACTTAAATGACAAAATAAATGACTGAAAGTTTTAATAACGAAGCTCTTGCTGAAGTAGCTAAAAAATCTTGCGTATCAGTTGGGGAAGTTTTACGGAAAATACATTCTAAATTACCTGAAATTACTGAAGATTTTGAAGACAAGATTAATTCCAAAATCCACAGCATTTTTGTTGAGCTACTTCAAAAATCATATCCTTCGATGTCTGTTTATAAAGAATATGAAAAAAACGATGGGGCTTTGGAGTTATCATGGTATATTTTTGCATTTGATGGAGTAAAAAATTATATTCGATATCAATACCCCTACACGATAAGTGTTGCTTGGAAAAAAAATGGAGTCACTCAAGGTGTTGTTTTATTGGAAGTTTTTAATAATGTGCTTTATTATGCAATTAAAGGATCTGGGAGCTACTACGAACAAAGGAGAATTAGATGCAAGCAATCCGTTGATAAAATTCATTACACGGTTGGTTGTGATTTTGAAAGTATTAAAGCATTTAACTTAAACAATAATAAATACACCCCTCGTGTATTTGGTAACTTTCAAATTCTTTACGGACTAGTAGCGATGTCTAGGGTAGATGCTTTATTAATACCTTTATCAAACCCATTACATGACAGTTTATCTTTATTAATACTTGAAGCCGGAGGAAGTATAAAGACCATAAAATCACCACTTAACAGTGTGGAGTATATTATAGGGGGACACTTTCAAGCAGTAGACTTCCTGGTGTCCAATCAAGATATCCTACTTAGAGAACTTCTTTAGATAATAATCGTTGTCTTCATTTTGGGTGGAGGCGTTAGAGACAATTCGCTGTGCACCAAATAAAATAGCAAGCCCACTTGCAATATAAATTGTTGAGTATGTTCCAGTAATAATTCCTACAATTAAAGCAAGCGAAAATTCTTTTAGTGAGACTCCGCCAATAAAATACAATGAAAGCACTGAGAGCATGGTTACTCCAGAAGTTAGTATAGTTCTTTTTAACATTTGATTTATTGAAAGATTAAAAATAGATTTAATGGACTCATGTTCATGGATTAGACAATTTGATCTAAATCGATCATAAATGACAATGTTATCATTGAGAGAATAGCCCATAATTGCCAGTATCGCCGCCAAGACGTTTAAATCAAAGGTATTTTTAGTTAGAAGAAAAAATAGTAACACAACGGAAGCGTCGTGGAGAAGAGAAATAATCGCACTAATTGACAATATGAGATTAAACCGTAACAAAAGATAAAGCAATATCGATACAAGAGACGCTATGAAAGCGATCGAACCACTAAATTTTAAAGTTTCCCCAACAGACGGGCCAATAAATTCACTTTTTGTAATATTTGGAATAATATTACTCATAGTGCTCAAAACATAATTATTCACAGAAGACTGATCGGATTTTTTTTGAGGGTCATCGACTGGAAAGAGCCTTATTTGAGCGTGTCTTGTGTCATCAAGATATTGTATTGAAGAAACAGCCAAGCCACTTTTTTCAATTTTTTCTTTCAGAATATCAGTATTTATTGTAGAATCAGAAGAAACCTCAATTAAATACCCTCCAGTAAATTCAATGCCTAAATTTAATTTTCCCATCATAATAAGTGAAAAAGAAGCTAAAATCACCATTGTTGAAATGGCAACTAAAATAATATAAAATTTAAAAAAATTAATTTGCTTCATTTTTATAGAGCCCATTTAGGCAGATCTTTAAATTTATTAAAAAACATATTTACAAGAATTCTACTAACTGTAACTGCACAAAATATTGTTGCAATAGCACCAACGGATATAACAATCGCAAATCCCTTAACTGGGCCGCTTCCAAGGCTAAAAAGAAACATTACTGCAATCAAAGTGGTTAAATTTGAGTCTAGAATTGTAACAAAGACGCGGTTATAGCCAAAATAAATGCTGTCTTGAAAACTCCGTTTGGCATTTAATTCTTCCTTTATTCTTTCATGAATAAGAATATTAGAATCAATAGCCATTCCTAAATTAAGCACTATACCAGCAATTCCAGGTAAAGTTAATGTCGCTTCAAAAATAGATAGAATTGAAATTGTCATTATAAAATTAACTAGTAGCGAACTTATAGCAATTAAACCAAAAAATCGATAATAAAATACCATAAACAAAGTGATCAGGAGTACGCCAACTAGCGCAGATCGAAACCCAGACTCAACGTTTTTTGTTCCTAAAGATGGGCCAATAGTTTTTTCTTCGATAATTTCAACAGGAGACTGCAACGAACCGCTTCGTAAGTATAACGCGAGTTCCTTTGATTCCTCTTTTGTCAATCCTGAAATTTGAAATCGCGAACTTAAAACATCTCTGATGGTTGCGGTACTAATCACTGTGTTTTTTTGCGCACCTTCAAATGTTTTTTCTTTAAAAATCACAGCCATTGGCTTTTGAAGATTTTGAGCTGTAACTTGTTCCATTTTACTGGCTCCTCTAGCATCCAATCTAACCGAAACGATCTGCTCACCTGTTGAGCTGTCAATAGTTGCCACAGCATCAGTAATACTATCACCTGAAACAATTATCTGTGGCTGCAAATAAACAGATTGATTTTCTCTATCTTTGAAAACCAGCCCACTTTGATCCAAAGAAACTAATCTAAATTCTAAACTCGCCGTCGAGCCAAGAACTTTTTTAGCTCTTTCAGTGTCTTGTAAACCAGGCAATTGAATGAGGATTTTATCAATTCCTTGCCTTTGAATTATTGGTTCAGTCACACCAAGTTCATTTATCCTATTATTAAGTGCCCTCATATTTTGCTCAATAGCATTTTTGAATAATTGTGATAAACGAGAATTAGTTATTTGCAAAAGCAAAGGAATACCTTTGGCGGTTGGAGCTTGGATATTTACGGATATTTCCTGCGCAAAACTATTATTTAAAATCTTAAAAATATTGTTAGCTTGCTCTATAGTTTGAGCGTACAAAAATAAAGAATTACTGATAATTTCAGTTGAAGTAACATTGAGATTATTTTCGATTAGCAATTGACTGATTTCACTTAGCACCGAACCAAGATATTGCCTCACTAATTCGTCAGAAGAAATTTTTAAAAGCAAGTGCACACCACCCTGTAGGTCCAAACCAAGCTTCATTTTTTTTGCTTTTATGCTATCAAAAAATTCAGGAGTGTCTGATAATAACGTTAGAGAAATATTAAAAATATCTTTGTGGGTTTGGAGGATTAACTCTTTGGCGATTATTTGCTCTTTAACCGTATTGAATTGGTACACAATACGATCTGAGTCATTTTGTTTTACATTAGAAATAGTTAGATTATTCTCAATTAGAATTTGTTTGATTGAGGAGTGAGAATTAGTGAGCTCACTACCATCTTTAGAAGTAATAATTAGAGATGGTTTATCCTCCCATAAATTTGGTAAAGAATAAATGGTGAAGAAAAAAATTATTAGAAACACACCGCCTACAACATAGGGATTATTTGAGTTTTTTCCCATAGGAATTTTTGTGTTCCCAATAATATTACTGGTCTTCATTTTTCAAAACAATCAAGATAAATCTACGGTACCTTTTGGGAGAGGGCTAATTATAGTATGTTTTTGAAGTTGGATTACAACACCCTTAGAAATTTTTAACTTTACCACTTGGCCGTCAATTGACGTAATAATTCCATACATTCCTGTCATAGTAACAACTTCATCACCCACTATCAATTTACTGATCATAGTATTTAATTCCTTATTTTTTTTATTTTGAGGTCTGATTAAAAAAAAATAAAAAATTAAAAGCAATAACAGAGGAAAGATTAAAGTCGGGATCATACTTCCGCTGCCTTGAGCAGGTGGACTTTCTGCATTAACTGAAAATGGAAATAAAAAAATTAAAATTGAATTTAAAAATTGGTTCATAAACTGAGTACTATTATGCCATAACTTAGGATAAAATTCATTGAGAGATTTTGAATTATTTTTCGACATAAACGTTAAATATTTTTTGACGGAACTGTTCAAAACAACCTTTAGCAATTGAGCTTCTCGCATCAATACATAATTGTGAGTAATAAGTCAGATTATGTATTGTCAATAGTTGATATACTGTTAATTGCTTGTGTTTAAAGAGATAGTGAAGGTAAGATTTGGTGTGGTTAACACAGGTTACGCAACAACACTCCTTATCAAGAGGGGTGTTGTCAAACTGAAATTTTGAGTTTTTAATTCTAACTATACCTTGAGAGGTAAATAAATAGCCATTTCTGGCATTTCTAGTAGGCAAAACACAATCAAATAAATCTATTCCATAAGAGATGGCGTCTAAAATATCTACGGGCGTCCCAACACCCATAAGATAGCGAGGAGAGTTTTGAGGCATGTGATCACAGATTTGAGAAAGTATTTCATTTCGCTGATTCCTAGATTCACCCACTGCAAATCCGCCAAGAGCATATCCAAAAAACCCTATTTTTAACAAACGGTTTAGTGATTGCAACCGTAACTCTAAATACTGCCCTCCCTGTATAATTCCAAAAAGAGTTGTTTTTTTATAATTTTTACTGTGCAAAGCAGATGAACAACGTTGTGCCCACAATGAAGAACGTTCTACGGCAAGTTGATGCTCCTCAAAACTTGCCGTAGAACTTATGCAATCATCGAAACACATAGCTATATCTACTCCAATTTCGGCTTGTAGCTCTAAGGATGATTCTGGACTCACAAGTATTTTTGACCCGTCCCAAGGTGAGACAAAAATCACTCCTTGGTCGCTTTTTTTAGAGAGTGAGACTAAACTATACATCTGGTAACCGCCAGAATCAGACAATACTGATCCTTTCCAACCTATAAAAGAATGAATTCCCCCAGCGTTTTCTATTAATTGTCTTGCGCCCTTTGCTAAAATATGATATGTATTTACAAGAGTGATTGGGTAATTAAATGAATATAAATCTTGATATGAAATTCCCTTGACTGAACAATTAGTTCCTACAGGCATAAAACAAGGTGTTGAAATTATCCCATGTGGGGTGGTTAATGTACCAACTCTAGCATATCTATCTCGCATAGTAACTAAGAATTTAAATTCGCTCATAAATAAAAATTCCCTAACAACATTGAATCACCATAACTTAAAAATCTAAATTTTCTATCTATTGCAAACGAATATGCTTCGGAGATTACAGCTCGATTTGTAAAAGCAATTGCCAAAGAGAGAGGTGTGGTGCATGGTGCGTGAAAATTAGTTACTAAAGTATTAGCTACTTTAAAACTGTACCCTGGTTTAATAAACAAAGTAGTAGTGTAAGTACCTGGAACGGGAGAGTTATTTGTAAAAAGAAAAAAAGACTCTATCGCACGCACAACTGTGGTCCCTACTGCGATTATTTTTTTTCCACGATACTTAGTGTCAGTTATTTTATCAATCGCTTCTTTTTGAATTGTATAAGTTTCAGAAGACATGGAATGTTCATTAAGAGAATTTCGAATTGGCGAAAAAGTTCCAATCCCGCAGTGTAGTTGTATAGAAGTAATGTGAGCGCCTTTTTTTAATATTTCAGAAATTAATTTCTGATCAAAATGTAAACCTGCAGTTGGGGACGCAACAGAACCTTCGAAATTCGCAAAAACCGATTGATACCTTGAGGTATCAATCTGCTTGACATCTCTTTTTATGTAAGCTGGGAGGGGCATTTTTCCGTACTGACCCAACCATTGGAACCAATCACCAATAGTATTAAAAGATGTTTGGAGTATAAGGTGATGAGAAACTGAAATGATAGTGAATTTCGCATTTTCACCTTTAAGTGTGCTATAACTGCTAATGTCTCTTAAATTTGGACCAATACATTTAATTTTACCATCCTCAAGCCACTCTACAAAAAGTAAGCTTTTTTTCTTATTGGCATAAAAAATATCAAATCGTGCTTGGACTACTTTTGAGGTGTTAAAAATTACTAGGTCTTCTTTTTGGATAAAATCTAAAATTTCGTAAAATTTTAACTGTTTAAATACCCCTTTTTTAGAATCTACTACTAAAAGCCTACTTGCAGATCTGTGACATAATGGATACTGTGCAATTCTTGACTTTGGTAGGTCGTAGCTCAAAGAAATTGGATCTATTTCAAACATTTATTTGATTTAAAATATATATATAAATTCACACATGAATAATATTACATATCCTAGCATATAATAAAGAAATGCCAGTAGATTTATCTATAATAGACAAGCTTATCCCTTTGGGTTCATTGCATCAAAAAAATAAAAAAGAGATAGCTGAAACTGCTCAGTTTCAAAAAGTTCCAGCTGGAACTTTGCTTTTCAATAAAGGTGATAAAAATAATTTTTATATTTATTTGCAAGAAGGAGTTGTGGATATTTTAGAAGGCGACAAAGTTATAACGACTTTGGAAAGCATTGGGTCAATTATCCCCCATCCTATTGAAAACTCAAATCCACGCCAACATTCGGCTGTATGCAAAAGGAATTCTATCATCTTAAAAATTGACTCAACTTTTGTTGATTTGATGTCAACATGGGAAAAGACCGGTACTTTTGAAGTGGAGGAAATAAATTTTGATGTTGAACAAACAAAAACCTCTATAGACGATATAGACACAACTGATTGGATGACATCACTACTTCAGCTTAGAATTTTTAAAAAACTACCCCCAGACAGTTTGCAAAATATTTATGCGAAATTTGAAAAAATTGAAGTGAAAGCTGGATCTAAAATTATATCGCAAGGTGAAATGGGTGATTATTTTTACTTAATACTTAAGGGTAAATGTTTAGTGATTCGTGCTACTTCTAAAAATCCAAATGGTGTAAAACTTGGAATTTTAAATCCTGGTGAAAATTTTGGTGGGGATGCAATTATTTCAAACAGTCCACGAAATTCAACAGTAGTTATGCTGAATCAAGGTTCGGTACTTAAACTACCAAAAGAAGTTTTTTTGAAATCTATGGTTGAGCCACTTACTCCGTATATAACTTATGAGCAGTTAGTTGCATTAAACTCAAAAGGAGCTGTTGAGTTGTACGATCATAGAAATCCAGATGAATTTAATCAAGGACATATCATTAACAGTGTAAATATTCCTTTGATATTAGTGCGTTTAAAACTACCTTCGAAAACATTAAATAAAACTATAGTCTCTTATTGTGATACTGAATATCGAAGCAAAGCAGCTTGTTATATTTTAAATGAGAAAGGATTCAACACTTTTTTACTTAAAGGTGGGATTGCCTCTGCCCCATCTAGTGCAATTATTAAGTAAGCTTACTGGCTCACTTCCCAATCAATAATATCAATTTGGTACGATTGCAGCTCTTCTTGAGCATAATGTAGCCAAATTTTTTTCTCTATAAATATGGAAAATAAATCTTGGTCAATATGTTGCTCTTTACTCATTCGTTCCATGATTTTAAGACATTCGCTTATTTTTTTTCCTTTTTTATATGGTCTATCACTGGCGGTAAGTGCTTCAAAAATATCAGCGATTGCCATAACTCTAGCAGGGACAGACATTTCATCTTTAGTTAACCCCTTTGGATAGCCCTTACCATCCATCCGCTCATGATGGCCTCCGGCAAATTCAGGAACTCTTTTAAGATGTTTCGGGAATGGCATTGCGTTCAACATATCCACAGTCGCTACCATATGATTATTTATTACTAAGCGCTCCTCTTCATTTAAAGTACCTCGTTTTACTATCAGATTATATTTTTCATTTTCACTCAATATATTTTCAATATTCAAATCTACATTCTTATATTCAAGAGACGCTATAGAAATCACTTTATTAATATCTTCATCACTTAGCGATTCACCACCGACATTGGCGTTTCTTAAAAAGGTACGTGCATTTCTCAACTCATTAATTTTATTCACTAGTTCTACTGGTAATTTTTGATGCTGTGATGAAACCCTCCAGTGCTCTAGCTCAATTTGGTGGATTAATAATTCAATTCTAAGATCGACTATCTCTATTCGGTCGCATATAGTTTCTAATTTTGTAGATTTGTCCATTATAAAATCTGGAGATGTTACCTTACCGCAATCATGCAACCAGGCAGCAGTATTAAGTTCTAGCCTGTCTGAAGCGCTTAATTGATACGTTGCTAACGGACCTGAGTCAGTTGCACTTACCGCGTCTGCTAACATCATAGTAAGTAAGGGGATTCTCCTACAGTGATTGCCTGTATAAGGAGATTTTTCATCTATCGCTTTGGCAATTAGCTGCGTAAATGAATCAAATAAATTCTGTAAATCAGCAATTAGCTCTTTATTAGTTACTGCAACAGCGGCTTGAGACGCAAGTGATTCAGCCAGATGTCGGTCTGTTTCCAGAAAAGAGCTCACCGTATGACCGTCATCTTTGCAGTTGATTAATTGAAGAGCGCCTATCACATCATTTTCATGATTTTTCATTGGTATAGTAAGCATGGATACTGTTTTATATCCATTTGCAGAGTCAAATTTTCTTGTTCCCTGAAAATCATAATCAATAGAATTATAAACATTATCTATTTTTATTGTTCTCTCTCCATGAACACAACAACTTACAATATTAAAATAATTTGGTTTTCCATCAATATACAAAGGGATATGCGGGAAATTTATCTTTGTTTCTGAAGTTCCACCACTTGCAATTTGAAGAGATTGGTTAATAATCACTTCAAATCTGAGCTCTTTTTCCTTTGTTACTCTATACATGGTTCCGCCATCAGCATTAGTTAGCTCCATTGAGCCTCTTAAAATTAGCTCCATTAGCCTTTCATAATCACGCTCAACTGATAACGCAATTCCAACTCTATTCAATATATTGATTTTATTAAGTAATACACCATCTTTCATGAGAACAACCCTCTAATAATAATATCATTTTACATATTTTTTGTAAGCAAAAAGCACTAAAGATAAATGATGTTTTTTTTAGTTAAATTTTGCTATAATATAAGTCTTAAATATGGCTGGAAAATTAGTAATAACAATAGACACGAAATCATTTGGGGAATTTGAACTGACAAAGTCAATAACGACAATTGGGAGAAAATCTGATAATGATATCCCAATTAACTACCCTCTTGTAAGTAGCAAGCATTGTCAGATCCTATCTGTCTCATCTGATTGGTTTATAGAAGATCTTAACTCCACAAATGGCACATGTATAAATGGGAAGATAATAAAAAAATCGGGTCTACAGAATAACGATGTTATATCAATAGGAAATTGTGAGATAAAATTTTTGAATATTGCGGATTCTGATAGCAGCGAAGATGAAAGTGACGCAACTGTAATTTACACAAACCAACAAATACCTAAAGCCAACCCTTCTGCTATTCCAAATTTTCAGGCACAAAACTCAAACATAACTTCACAGAAAAATTCATCCTCAACTGATTTTTCGAAAAACTCATCAACATCTACAGTTGTAAGTAATAGTTCCAGCGTAAAAGGAAAATTGCAAATATTAAATGGGGTCAATTCAGGAAAAGAAATGGAGCTTCAAAAACAATTAACTACGATCGGTAAACCTGGAGTACAAGTTGCTGCACTTACAAAAAGGGCGCAGGGATATTTTATTATTCATGTTGACGGTCCTGCAAATAGCTTTCCAACAGTAAATGGTAAATCTATAGGCACCCAGGCACACCAATTAAATGACCATGACTTAATCGAAGTTGCTGGGATTAAAATGGAATTCTTTTTAGGTTAATATTTTAAACCGTAAGTTGAGGTATATCTATCACCTCGATCACATACGATCCCAACCGCAACATCGCCTTCTCTAAGCACTCCTTTACTTAAGTAATTCAACATTATTGACACAACCCCACCAGAAGATAATCCAGCATAAATTCCCTGTGTTTTTGATAACCACTGTGTTTTTACTAGTGCGTCTTCAGATGACACAAATTCAATACAATCAACAGATGCGTGACGATAGATTTTAGGAATATATCCCTCACTCCAAGTTCTAATTCCAGGGATTGTTGATCCAGGGGTTGGCTGAATGCCAATAATTTTTATTGACTTATTTTTTTCTTTTAAGTATTTTGAAACTCCAGTTATGGTTCCAGTAGTTCCCATCGAACTAAAAAAATAAGTAACTGCACCATCAGTATCCTTCCAAATTTCAGGTCCAGTTTCTAGATAATGAGACATCCAATTATCATCGTTATTAAATTGGTCTAATGTAAATGCTTTTTGTTTTACAGCGCACTCATTAGCCACATCTCTTGCCTCCTCCATTCCACCAGCTTTTGAAGTTAAAATAATATTGGCACCATACGCTTTCATTGCAATTAATCTCTCGACACTCATATGTTCTGGCATAACCAAAGTTAAGTTCATTTTCATACAGCTAGCAACCATCGCCAGAGCTATACCCGTATTTCCACTTGTGGCTTCAATAAGAGGTGTTTGTGTAGTAATGAGGCCTTTACGTAAAGCTTGTTTTATCATATGCGAAGCAGGTCTATCTTTGACCGACCCGGCAGGATTATTACCTTCCAACTTAACATATAGATCAGGCAATCCTCCTTCACTTAAATCAAGTTTTAGTTTAACCATTGGTGTATTACCAATTAATTGATCAATAGTGCTGACTTTCATTTATGATATTTTTATATATCTCTACCGTTTTACAAATACCAAACTCAAAAGCGTCAGAAATAATGGCATGTCCAATATTTAGTTCAGAAATATTGGGTATGGTACAAATCCTTTTTAATAATTCCTGATTAAGACCATGTCCTAAATTCACTTTTAATCCATTTGCATGTGCGTATTGTACCGCACTATAAAGCATCTCATAATTTTCTTTAGTTGGGCTAGAGGCAAAAGAACCAGTATGTATTTCAATGCTAGGAACTTTAAGTGATATTGCCTTTTCAATCATCGCAAAATCTGGGTCGATAAAAACACTGACAGATATAGAAGCATTTTGTAGTTCTTGGATTGCACTTTTTGTTACTTGTTCTTGATTAATTAAATTTAAACCACCTTCTGTTGTCAACTCTTCCCTTTTCTCTGGGACTAAACAACAATCAGAAGGCTTCAACTTAGTTGCAATTCTAATCATCGCTGGATTCGGGGAAAGTTCCAAATTAGTCCTGCATGTTAAGACAGAAATTAAATTTATCGCATCCTGTAATTGAATATGTCTTAAATCTTCACGTAAATGGAAAGTAATAAAATCAGCACCGCCAAGCAACGCTTGTTGGGCAAAATAAACAGGGTCTGGATATTGTGTCATCCTAGCTTGTCTTATTGTAGCAATGTGATCGATATTGACACCTAACAACGGCATAGGATTAATTTAAACCGATCTTTTTAAGAGTAAAGAGATGGTAAAAATCTTTTGATATTTGATACGTGTAAATTGAAATTATTTTTTGCTTTCCAGTGATTTGATTTATTAATTTGATCTTAAGAACCCAAGAATAAATTGATTCAATATTAGTAATTTTGTAAGGAATAAAGTCATTGATTGTTTTTTTATGAATATAGAGTTCATCATTTAAAACTGAAAGCGAAAGGTAGCGCGGCATGTTTCTTTTGATTTCTAGGAACTCAATTACTGTTGCTAGAAATAGTACAAAACCTAGAATTATAAAATATGGGTTCATCAAATAAGTAAGTAATACAATAAGTGCTATATTAGATAAACAAATTATCATAAAAAGTGGGAGCGGGGCTTTAATAGAAGTTAATATCATTAATTGATTGGGTGTTCATGGATAATAATATCATCAAGAGTAGAAAAAGGTGACAGATTGGTAGCTGTGGCTTTATAAAACAACAATTCGAACAACGTATCATTGCTAAGTTTCAATAAAGTAATAAAACGTTGAGTTTGAGCAATTGTCAATTCAAGAGATTTTTTATCAACGTAATCTAGCAATAAGTCATCAAGCTCTTTAACACCTCTTTTACATTGCCAACGAATATAATTTATTCTTGCATCAGTACTTGCCATTTTAAAAAGCAATTTCTTTTTTAATTTCTGCTATAGCCTTAGCTGGATTTAAGTGTTTTGGGCAAACTGTAGCACAGTTCATTATAGTATGGCATCGGTATAGTTTAAACGAGTCTTTTAATTGAGATTTTCTTTCAGTCAAACCACGATCACGACTATCCACCATCCAACGATACGCTTGCATTAAAGCTGCAGGACCCAAGTATTTATCACCATTCCACCAATAACTTGGGCAAGCCGTAGAACAACAAGCACATAAGATACATTCATATAAACCGTCCAATTTTTCCCTTTCTTTTGGCGTTTGAATTCGTTCTTTTGTTGGAGTTATTGTTGGGTCTGCATGTAACCAAGGTTTAACAGATTGATATTGGGCATAAAAATTAGAGAGGTCAGTAACTAAATCTTTCACAACTGGCATATGTGGTAAGGGATATATATTAATCGTTGACCCACAGTCTTTAGTTGATTTTAGACATGCTAATGTATTTTTTCCATCAATATTCATAGAACATGATCCACAGATTCCTTCGCGACATGACCTTCTAAAAGTTAAAGTAGAATCTAAATTGTCCTTTATATACAGTAAAACATCTAGTACCATAGGCTTTGAAGTTGTCATATCAAGCTCAAAGGTGTCTATGCAAGGCTCCTCATTATTTTCAGGATTATACCTGTACACATTAACGGTAAGATAGTTACTTTTTTTTGATTGTAATGTATGTGTTTTACCTTTTGGTAATGACTTAAAAAATGAAAGTGGTGAAATTGTCATAATTAGCGTGTGCTCCTTAGTATACTCTTTGTTTTAATGGTACAGTTTCAACATCGTTAGAAAGCGTTTCTAAAGTAACAGGTTTGTAAGTAAGTGAAGGTTCGTCGTTTTCTGAAAAATTGAAAAGTGAATGTTTTAACCAGTTTACATCATCCCTATCTTTGTAGTCATCTCGAGCATGGGATCCTCTGCTTTCTTTTCTTTGGATCGCAGAAAAAATTGTTGCATACGATTGAGATATAAGATTTTGATATTCAATTGCCTCAATTAAATCAGTATTCCACAATAGACCTGTATCTTTGATTTTGATGTCATTTCTAGATAGATAAAGGTTTTTTATTTTTGATAGCCCCGTTTGTAACGAAGAATCTGTTCTAAAAACAGCACAATAATTCTGCATTGTTTGTTGCATGCTAAATCGCAATTCACTTGTTGTGGTTGTGCCTTTACCTAATAATAATAATTCAATGGCATGCATAGATTTATCAAGAGTATGTGATTTGGTTTTCTTCAAATTTTTAGCTAAAGTCACTGCTCTGTTTCCAGCAATTTTACCAAAAACAATTAAATCTAACAATGAATTTGAACCCAATCTATTTGCCCCATGCACTGAAACACATGAAGCTTCACCAATTGCCAAAAGTCCAGTTACAACAGTATTTGAATTATTGAGCAACACTTCCGTAAAAAGATTTGTCGGTATCCCTCCCATATTATAGTGAACTGTGGGTATGACGGGAATTGGATTTTTGGTAACGTCTATACCTGCAAAAATTTTTGCTGTTTCAGTTATCCCAGGCAGTTTGCTTAGTGCATCTTTTGGCAAATGCTCTAAATGTAAATAAATATGGTCTTTTTTTTCTCCTACACCTCTACCTTCATTTATCTCAATTGTCATAGCTCTACTTACGACATCTCGAGAAGCTAAATCTTTAGCGTTTGGGGCATAGCGTTCCATAAAGCGCTCACCTAAAGAATTAGTTAAATACCCGCCCTCACCTCTTGCGCCTTCAGTTATTAAGCAACCACTTCCATAGATTCCTGTTGGATGAAACTGCACAAACTCCATATCTTGAAGTGGTAATCCAGCTCGTAAAACCATCCCGCCCCCATCTCCTGTACAGGTGTGAGCTGAAGTTGCGGAAAAATACGCACGGCCATAACCACCTGTTGCAAGTATCACTACAGTTGCGGTAATTACTCTAAGTTTTCCTTCGTTTAAGTCAATAACCAAGGCACCACAACACTGCTTATTGTCATCGAACAAAAGATCAGTCACAAAATGCTCTATAAAGAAAAGGGCGTTATTTTTAATGCACTGGGTGTAAAGGGTGTGTAATATGGCATGTCCAGTTCTATCAGCCGCTGCGCATGTTCTTTCGGCCTTTTTTTGACCAAAATGGGTTGTCATACCGCCAAATGGTCTTTGATAAATTTTCCCTGATTCTGTTCTTGAAAAAGGAACTCCATAATGTTCCAATTCAATAACCGCTTGAGGTGCTTCTTTGCACATTAATTCAATGGCATTTTGGTCACCCAACCAATCCGATCCTTTGATAGTATCATACATATGCCAACGCCAATCATCTTCTCCCATATTGCCTAATGCGGCACTTATACCGCCTTGAGCGGCTACAGTATGGCTTCTAGTTGGGAATACTTTAGAGACACACGCAACCTTTAATCCACTTTGTGCACTTTCTAAAGTCGCTCTTAGTCCAGCCCCACCAGCACCAATAATCAATATATCAAAGTCTTGATACTCAATATTATTATTAGAAAATAAACTCATAATCGTAACAATCCCACGGTAATAAAAATAAAAGAACCAATATAGTGAGCTAAAAGTAAGTATTGAATAGTAATTATTAATGAGGTATTTTTTAAATAATCAGTAATTATCATTTCAACACCAAGATAGGCATGAAAATACATAATTAAAATCCAGAATAATACAAGAGTTTTAAAATAATTGTTTTGATTTAGTTGAAAAATTAAATTGTCAAAAGGTTGCTGATTTGAGAAAATAAAAAAAGCGAGGCATATTGTAATAAAAAACAATGTTATAGCTGATAATCGTTGCATTTTCCAATGATTCAAACCATCAATATTCATAAAATCAAAACCCAAATTATTAAAGATGATGCTACTATAGTTGCGCTAAGCAAAAATAATCCAGCAAAGTATGCTGTCTTTAAAGAAAAACCAAAACCAGAATCAAGTAATAAATGCCTGATTCCTGATAAAAAATGATACGTGAATGAAAAAATAATTAATGAGCTTGTTATCTTAGCAAAATAATGTGAGAGTGCGGACCTAAGAATATTTGGATCATACATAAGATACCAAAACAATATAGGGAAACTAAGTGAGCAAATAACTAATACACTTCCAGAAACCCGATGCATAATTGAAAGCACTGAGACCAAAGGGAAAGAATAAATCTCAAGATGTGGTGAAATGAGTGGCTTTTTCATGCTATTTTATATACATTATACTCAATTATATGTGTGATTTGAAATCATACGAGTTGGTTTAAGAAATTGATCTTGAATCAAACCAAAACCAACTAATTTTTTCCGAGTTGATGCTAATAAGTACTCTTGATTTTCCAAATAGCTATCTGAATCAATTAAATCATGATATGAAATTTTTTGACCATTGCTAAGTTTTTTAATTTGGTAATCTGACAACAAAATATGAGGTTGTTCAGATATTAAATCCGAGGTTTGAATTAGTAGCGCCTCTCGATCAATTTGATTACAAGAACTTAATTGATCCAAAGTATACATTTTTGAATTAAAACATGAGACCCCAAGTCTGCGAAGCGTTGAGACATGTGCCCCACAATGCAAATAATTACCAAGATCATTAACCAAACTACGAACATATGTACCACTGGAACAAACTACTTGTAAATTTAAAAAGGGGTATATATAATTTAAAAGATCAATTGAATAAATTGTAATAGGTCTGGGCTTAACTTTGAGTGATTTCAAGGTTTCATTTTTTTTAGTACGCGCAATTGAGTACAATCTCTTACCATTTATTTTAACTGCAGAATAAATAGGGGGCAATTGATTATAAGACCCTGTAAATATTTTTAATGATTCTAATATTTTGTCAATCGAAGGTTCAATATTTTTTGACTCGCACTCTATTAACTCGCCTTCAGTATCATAGGTTGTTGTTGAAACACCTAAGTGACAAATAACTTCATATTTTTTACTCGATAAAAGACAAATCTTTGAAAAAATAGTATCGTGGTCTATAAAAATTGGTAGCAACCCTGTTGCTTTGGGATCTAGAGTTCCGCCATGTCCATATTTTGTAAATGCAAATAAGTTGTTGCATTCTCTTAATGCTTGAAATGATGTAATACCTGAAGGTTTGTCAAGTAATAGAATTGGCACAGTTAATTTTTAGATACCGGAAATGCAGTGTCATGTATGAAAGTAAAATTTGGGATCTTTTTAATATTTAATTTTGATCTAAAGTACATACGAAATTTTTTAGCATTTAAAGTAAGTAAAGCTATTGTATGTTCTGTGGTATTATCATGTTGCACAAAATACACCTTAGCATGGGAACAATCAGAAGAAACTACACAGTTTGTAAAAGTGATTAGAAATGGGATTTTATTAGGAATAATAGATCTTATAGCATTGGGTAACAACCGTACTATTTCTTTTGAGATTCTTAAACTGCGAGGAAATGGTTTGAAAGAAGTAGTGTTTCGCATATACGTTTAAAATTATTCACTACTTTTTTAAAATATTAAAAACTTCAATAACATCACCAACTTGCACATCATTGTATCGTTTCACTGCAATACCACACTCAATTCCAGTCTTCACTTCTTCGATATCTTCTTTAAATCTCCGTAAAGATTCCAATTCACCTTCATAGATAACTACATTATTTCTGAGAACTCTGATTGGTAATTTTCTTTTCACCACACCTTCTTTAACCATACAACCCGCAACTTGTCCATATTTTGCCGATTCAAAAACATTTCTAACTTCTGCAAAACCAACGATTTCTTCTCTTCGCTCAACTGGTTGATTATTGGTAATAAATTGCTTGATGTCTTCTAAAATATGGTAAATAACGTTATAATATTTGACTTCAATTCCAAAACGCTGAGCAATTGCTTTTGCACTGGAATCAATTCTAACATTAAACGCGATTATCTTTGCACTTGTAGCGTTTGCAAGCTTAATATCAGATTCTAAAACTGGGCCAACTTTAGAAAAAATAATTTTTATTTTTGAAGTGAGCAATGGGTCTTCTGTTAAGATTTTCTGTATAGCATCGCGAGTACCTTGAACATCTGTTTTAATAATTAAATGATGAATTGTTTCTGGTTTCAGTAGCAAATTAGCGAAAGGATCTTCATTTTCTACTACTTGATCAATTTCTTTTTGAATTTCATTCTTTTGCTCAAACTCATAAGCCCTAATAAATAGTTTTGCGGTCTGTTCATCGTTCACAACAAAGGCTTTAGATCCAGGTAGTGGTGTTTCAGGTAATCCAAAAAGCAAAACTGGACAACATGGTTGTGCGTTTTTTATTACTCTGCCAAAAGTATCTTTCAAAATTCTAACTTTACCAAAGGTATTACCACATACTAAAAGATCGCCAATTGAAAGCTCTCCTGATTGTATAATAGCTGTAGTCGCAACTCCTATTGATTTTTCTATATGCGATTCAATTACTGTTAACTGAGCTACTCCATTAGCAGGGGCTCGAAGTTCTAAAAGTTCGGATTGTAAAATAATTGCATCAAGTAAACTGTCTATTCCTGTACCGTGTAGTGCTGAAACCTTAACAAACTGCGTGTCACCTCCGTACGTGTCAGGAATAATGTTGTGTGTCATTAGCTGTTGCTCAACCTTATCAAAACGATACTCTTCCTTATCGCATTTATTAACCGCAACAACTATTGGGACAGCATTGTCTTTTGCAAGTTGTATAACTTCAATTGTTTGCTGACTAACACCATCATCACCTGCGACAACAAGAACTATGATGTCTGTTACTTTTGAACCTACCGATCTCATGGCAGTAAAAGCACTATGACCAGGGGTATCTAAAAAAGTTATCGGATTGTTTTTATGCACTACTTGATAAGCTCCAAGATGCTGAGTAATTCCACCAGCCTCTTTTGAGACTTGATTTGCTTTTCTAATATAGTCTAACAAGGAGGTTTTACCATGGTCTACATGACCCATAACCGAAACAATAGGAGGTTTAGCAACTAGCAAGTTGTCATTGACAATCTTTGAATTAATAAGTTCTTCGTAAGTAGAATCTTTAACAAAAGTAACTTTATGACCCAACTCTTCAATTAAAAGAGATGCTGTTTCAGTATCGAGTTCTTTGTTTTCCGGCAGAACAAATCCCAGTGACAATAAAGTTTTTTCAACATCAGTTTGTTTAATTGACAATAATCGAGAAATAGTAGCAATTTTATTTTTAGTATACACAGAAATATTTTTAATTTGAATACTTGTTGGTTTTGTGAAAGTTTGATTATGTATAGAAGTAACATCAAAATGTCTTTTCTGCGCATCTCTTCTTTTTTTTCTTTTATCACTAACCTCATCGGAGAGTGATAGCTCTTGGCGTAGAGGATCTATTTGAGTAACTGTATCATCAGTTTCATACAATAAAGAATATTTTAATTCGGCTAATTTTTTAGGGGGGCGTGCAATTTTAACCTTATTTTTTTTCTTTTTTGACTCTTTATCAATTATTTCAATTGGAGTATTGTTTACATGGTTTAACTGATTAGTTGGAGGTGGCGTAGCGGGGGTAATAGATGACACCTGGTTATCCAATTGCGTTACAGTTTCAGATTGAGAAATTACTTCAGAAGGTTTTTCCCCCAAAGAAACCGATTCCTGTGCGTGAGATATAAGTTTTTCGGTAACTTGTTGCGGATCTGGAGAGGTGTGTTTTCTCTTAATTTGAATACCTACATTTTTTTTAATGCCTGTTGAAGTTCTAAATGTAAGATTTTCATTAGTTATACGTGATTGGGGCTGGTTCTTTACAGTACCGTGTAATAAGACTTTAAGCTCGGAAGCACTGATGTAATCAGAAGCTCTTTTATTAAAAATGCCAGCATTTTGAAGTGTGTTTAAAATGTCAGCGGTTGACCTATTAATTGCTCTCGCTATCTCTTCAATTGTTTTACCTAGATGGTCATTCATAATAAATATTAATTCATATCCCTAATGATATTTTTCTTGCTTCCATTATAAATCGTTCTGCCTCTACACGTTGAAGTTGTGGACAGATGTCAAGTAGTTCATCAGTTGAAAGATCAGATAAATGCCCGATAATGGTTATGTTATTTTGAATTAAAAGGTTGATTAAATCGTGATTTAATATTTTTAAATCATGTATAGAAGAATCGAGATTGATAGCTACAGATTTATTTTCTTTTACTTCTAAAGCTTTTTTTACTAAGGCATCATTTGCTCTTTGATATAGCTCAGTAATCAAAGGCTCATGAAGATCAGGGATTTTTTTTAAATCTTCTAGAGTAGAAAACGCAAGCTCTTCAATACCAATGTACCCTTCTTCGACTAAAATACGAGCAACTTCATCATCTACATGTAACTCTTGTTTAAATAACTGAATACTAGCCTCATGATCATGGAGAGTTTGTTCTTGGTACTGGGTTTCATCAAGAACGTTTAAAGACCACCCCGTTAACTCACTTGCTAATTTTACATTTTGCCCACCTTTACCAATTGCTTGAGATAATTTTTCACTTGCAACAACCAAATTCATTGTGTGAGTATCTTCGTCAATGTAAATATTTTTTATATCAACAGGTGACATTGCATTTATAACGTATTGAGCGGGGTTGCTATCCCAAAGAATTATATCAACCCTCTCACCTCCTAATTCATTTGACACAGCTTGGACTCTTTGTCCACGCATTCCCACACATGCCCCAATGGGTTCTAATTTAGCATCATGGCTACGCACAGAAAGTTTTGCTCTTGAACCGGGATCTCGAGCAGCTCCCATTATTGTTATTAATCCTTGACCAATTTCAGGAACTTCTATCTCAAATAATTTAACTAAAAACTGCGGATCAGTTCTAGATCCCAACAAACATGGGCCTCGAAAATCTGACCTGACATCCTTAAGGTAAACTCTAATCCTATCTTTTAAACGAATTCGCTCAGTCGGAATTAGTTGTTGTTTTAAAAGCACTAATTCAACGCCGTTTCCTAATTCAATAAAAATTTTTTCTCGTTCCATTCTAGAAACTTCGCCAGAAACTATTGTGCCAACTTTATTTTTAAATTGAGAAACGATCTGTAGTTTCTCTTCCTCTCGAATCTTTTGCATCATAGCCTGTTTAGCTTGCTGCACCGCTATTCTTCCAAATTCAATTTGTGGCAAGGCTAGCTCCCTATAATCACCGACTAATAAGTGCTTTTCATTTATATCTAACTGATCTATAGATATTTGAGTGTGAGGATCTTCTACTTGGAGCTCACTAGAGATCACTAACCATCTCCTAAATCCTTGGTAAGTGCCGTTTTTTGGATTAATGGCAACCCTAATTAATTGGTCATGATTAGTCTGTCTTCGGTATATCATTTCTAATGCGTTTTCTAGAACTTTTATAACCTGTTCTTTACTTAAACCTTTTTCATCAGATACTTGTTCAATTATTAATTGCAATTCTTTTGACATCTTTTATTCCTCAAGGTTAATCCTTTTTATTTGTGTGTATTGTATCTCTAGTACTTGTCCTTTATAATCAAAACTCGCACTTAATTCACCACATGAAATAACTGTTACGTTAATTTTACGTAGATTAAACATTGGATATCGTAGAGTAACGATAACTTTACTACCCAGACACTCAGTTAACTGATCAATAGAAAAAATCTGTTTTGGAATACCTGGTGAAGAAACCTCAAGCCTGTCAAAACTTAATTCAGGCACATGGGAATAAAGCATAAGCTCGCGACTAACTTTAACGCAATCGTCAACGGAAACTCCACAAGGATTGTCTATATACACTCTTAATAACACTGATTTACCCGATATGAACTCTAGCCCCAGAACTGACAACCCAAATCGAGCGACAATAGGTTCAATAAACCTAAGTTGGTTTGTGTTTGTAGTCCTAAACATAAAAATATTTTACTTCTGATTTAGTGCAAACTCTGAGACTTTCACACATTATTCCTATTTTCTCATAAAACAGGTAAAATAACAACCATAAAACTACACTAATAATTTAATTTTAGAATTTCTTAAAGTGGTGTATTTTGGAAAAGTGGTAACAATATACATATAGACTGTTGGTATTACGATTAAGGTCAACAAAACACCTATAAAAACACCAAAAAATAACATTAAACCTAGCAAAGTTCTCGTTTCTGAACCTGGGCCACTATTAAGAATTAGTGGTATTGCGCAAGCAATTGCAGTTATATTAGTCATAAGAATAGGTCTTAATCTGACCTTACAGGACTCAATAATCGCATCTTTGATCGTCTTCCCTTCTTCACGTAATTGGTTTGCAAATTCAACAATTAATATCCCATTTTTTGTACTTATCCCCATTAAGATTAATAAACCAAATTGACTAAATATATTTAATGTTTTAAAAAATAAGAATAAAGGTAGTAATCCCCCAATAACCGCTAAAGGAACTGTCACCAGTATTACAATTGGGAAAAAAAGATTTTCAAATTGCGCTGCTAATACCAAATAGATTATAAATAAAGATAGAATAAAAAAATAAGTTGAAGAAGCGCTACTGGCTAAATAATCAGAAGCTAACCCTTTAAAATTATAGTAAAAGCTGGTAGGGAGTAGGTTTTTTGAAATTTCTTGCAGAGTTGAAATTGCTGTACTAATAGCAACTCCATTAGTTAGATTTGAAGAGATGGTAACACTTCTCTGGCGATTAAAGCGCTTCAATATCGTCGCATCAGCACTTTCCTGAACAGAAACAAAATTTGCTAATTGGATAAAACTATTAGTTTTTGGTGATCTAACATAGAATTTAAGTATATCTTTAGGTGAGTTCTTTAAATACTTTTCACCTTCTACTATTACGTCATACTGATATCCGTTCTCAGTAAAGTTTGTAATTTTTCTTGAAGCAAGTAAAGTAGTCAAAGTCTGACTAATGTCTGATGTTGATAATCCGAATTCTGCAATTTTGTCGCGTTGCAAAATAAACTTAATTTGCGGAGTAGTTTCTTTGTAATCACTTTGAATTTGCGAGAATAAACTACTTTCATTCATTTTTTGTATAATCCTATCCCTATACGGTAACATCTCAAGGTACGAAGGACCTTGCAACACATACTCAAATGAAGATTGAGCAAACGATCTCGATAAACTTGGTAGCGGAAATGCAATAAAATCAGCCCCAGAGATATCACTAGTTCTAGAATATATTTCTCCTAGTACCCTACCTATACCCCAACGACCACTTTCGTGTGGGGTAAGCACAATGAAGCCAATTGCGGTATTAAACTCATTTCCTGAAAAAGAACCAGGTACGCGTAAAATTAATCTCTGAATTTGCTTATCTTCAACTAAAGGCATTAACCGCTTTTCAATGGATGAGACTTGAGATATGGTGTAATCAAAGGAAGATCCTTCTGGAGCATTAATGATGGAAAAGATTAATCCACGATCTTCAAAAGGAACAAGCTCTTTTTTTAAGTAAAAAATGAAAAATACAATGAATAGTATAATTACCAACAGATAAATAAATATTTTTTTAAATGAATAGAGATAGGTTTGCACAATAACTATGTATCTTTCAGACATTGCAGAAAGATATTTTTCTAATTTTGGTATCGCATTCTTTTTTATTAAAAACCTTGAGCAGAGTGCTGGAGATAAAGTAAGTGAAACCAATGTTGAGAAAAATATAGCTGAGGCGATGGTAATTGCAAATTCAGCAAACATTTTTCCAACAAATCCTTCAATAAGTGATATTGGGATGAAAACACTAATTAATACCAAAGAAGTGGAAACAACCGCAAATGCAATCTGTCTTGATCCATACCAAGCCGCCTCCAGGGCCTGCTCTCCTTCTTGCACTCTTCGGTAAATATTTTCATGGATAACAATTGCATCATCGACTACAAGACCGATAGCTAATACGATGGCAAGTAAAGTTAAAATATTGAGGGAGAAACCAAAAAAGTGCAGAACAATAAAAGTGGAAACAATTGATGTTGGGATACTAAGGCAAATAAATAAAGTAGTTCTCCAATCATTTAAAAACACAAATACTACAAGCATGACCATTATAATTGCAAAAAACAAGGTTTTATATACTTCAGCAAGGGATGCTTCAATAAACAAACTGCTATCATAAGAACTTTCAATTGAATAACCATCACCTAATGCTTGATTGAGCTCAACCATTTGTTTTTTAGCTGCTCGAGCAACCGCCAAAGTATTCGCACTCGATTGTTTAACGATACCTATTCCCACCATAGAGACACCATTTCCTCTTAGAGAATTTCTAGTCTCAACCGCCTCTACAGACACCCTGGCAATATCTTGTAATTTTAGTGGGTAACCGTTAGAGCCTTTTTTAATAACTAGATTGCTAAAGTCTTTTTGGGTGTTATAACCTTTGTCAATTGTTATTAGGAACGACCTATTTTTTGAATCAATCGAACCTGAGGGAACTTCAATATTTTGAACTGAAAGTGCTTTTACGATATCCTCGGGAGTAAGACCATTTGCATATAATTTTCCATAATCTAGCCAAATTCTAAGCGATTTATCTTGGTTCCCACCGACATTTACCCTTGCAACACCCTCAAGCGAAGAAAATTTATCGACTATATACTGATTTGCGAAATCAGTTATTTCAAGAAGAGTTTTTTCTTTATTTTGTAAATTTAACCATATTATTGGTTGGTCGTCTTGACTAGCTTTACTTACCGTTGGGGAATCAGCCTCAACCGGTAAAAATCTAGTCGCAGAAATGACTTTATCTCGAACATCATTTAAAGCTAAATCTAAATCTCTATTTGCTTTAAATTGCACTACAATATTTGAAACTCCTTCCTGACTTTGAGATGTTAATTGATCAATGCCTTCAAGGCCAACTATTCTATCTTCAATAATTTTAGTTATCTTTTTTTCAATTATTTCCGCAGAAGCACCCGTATAAGTTGTCTGCACGGACACAACCGGAATATCAACATTTGGATACTCTCTAAGCGGTAATTTCAACAAAAACACAATACCAAATAGTAAAAATAGTATGTTAACTACTATCGCAAGTATTGGTCTCTTAATCGAAATATCAGATAAAATCACAAACTATTGAATACTTAAAAGCATTTTGTTGTATGCATTTTTATCAACAATATTTTTAATAGATGCCTTTGGGTCAAATTTAAATTTATTGATTCCACGAATTACTACCAAATCGTTCTCTTGTATATCACCTTCGATTTCTACCCAACCTGCTTTTCTAGATATAATTGTTATTTGTTTTTTTTCTACAATAAATATTTTCTTTTCAGGAGTTTTAGAAAATAAACTAGTTAACTTTGAAAATATATTTTCAGTTTTAACAATTGGTTTTGTTACATTAACGACCCAAACAGAGGATTTATCTAATTTTTGAACAAGAGCTTCTTCAGGTATAACAAACCCTCGATGCGATGAGAGTTGGACTGTAACATACATCAACACTCCAGGCCTTAAGTTTCTTTCAGAGTTGCTAATAATAGCGCGAATAAAAATAGATTGCGTATCTACATCAACACGCGAATCGATTGCAAATAATTTACCTTGGAATTTTTTGGAGTTTTGATTCTCCAAAGAATTAGTTAAACTAGCTTCTATAACTAAATCTTTTTGTAGTAAATTTGTTAGTGTTGCTGGAAGGGAAAAGTTAACAAAGAGCTCATCGGTATCGTCAAGGGTAGTAATAGTTTGGCCAGCTTGAATAAAACTTCCAAGCCCAACCTTACGAATACCAACCAATCCCGAGAAAGGAGCTGTGATTAGCTGGTCAGCTAATTTAGATTGCGCTGATTGTGCGTCGTTCCTTAACTGCTCTTCAAGAGTTTTAGAATTTTCTAGAGCGCTTTTTGAAATTAGATTTTTTTCAAACAAATCTTGTTGTCTTCGCATATTAATTAATGCATTTTGCCATTGAACTCTTATACTATTATAATTAGCGGTTTCTTGATTTTTTCTTAGACTAGCTAAAATAGTGCCTTTTTTTACAAAAGACCCTTCTTCAAATTCAAGAGTGTCAACATATCCATTATTTCTTGATGTGATATAAATTGATTTACTTGCTTCAGTCTTTCCGATCGCTTCAACGGTTACTGGAACTATTTCACTTTGAACAAAATATGTAACAACTTCAGGTATTTTCGTAGGAAAACTAAAAAAATTGTAAAGGTAAAAATACACAATCCAAATAATGACCAATAAAACAACAATGGCCCTAAGTATATTATTTCTAAATTTTGGATTTTCAATTAAGAAAGTAATTAGTTTTTTAGAATACTTTAGGGTTCCTTGATAAAGTAATTGGGAGAAACTATGTAGATCTTTCAGATTATAGCGCACGCAACATATGTTCGGCAGAAGAAACCGATAGTCCTGTGTCATTTTCAATAAATAATAATTTTACAACCCGCTCTTCTATAAACATTGAAAAACGCTGCCCTCTAATACCCATACCATAGCCAGTAGCGTCAAGTTCAAGTCCGAGAGCTTTAGTATAGGTTGCGTTACCGTCTGCTAAAAATAGTATCGTTTCATCAGCTTTCGATTGTTTACACCACGCATCCATCACAAAGACATCATTGACTGAAAGACATGCAATTATATCAATTCCTTTTTCTTTAAAAGATTGGTGAAGTTTAATATATCCTGGCAAATGATCATTAGAACAGGTAGGTGTAAAAGCTCCTGGCACAGAAAATAAGACAACTTTTTTATTTGAAAACAAATCGTCAGTTGAGACGCTAGATGGGGCTCCAGATTTCATGACTGTAAACCTACCTTGTGGTAATTGTTGGTTAATTGTGATTGGCATTGTTTATATTATCCTATATTATATAATTAAAATTTTGCGGGGGCAGGATTTGAACCTACGACCTTCAGGTTATGAGCCTGACGAGCTACCGAGCTGCTCCACCCCGCATAACAATTGTATCACAGTTACTTGCTAAAAAACAAACGAAGAATATTTATACAAAAATTCAGGGTACAGTGAAAGAATTGTAAACACAATAAAGGTTATTCCTATAATTATTGACTGACCAGAAAAGGTCTTTACGGGTATTTTTTGAGATGAGTTTGACTCAAAGTATATTTTTTTTACTAAAGCTAAATAGTAGTATGCGCCAACCACAGAAATTAACGCCGCAAAAACAACTAAGCTATATAATTTATTTTGAGCTAAAAATATTAAAACATTAAATTTAGCATAAAATCCTATAAATGGTGGAATACCAGCTAGAGAGAGCATCGAGGTCAGGAGACAGAAAGCAATGAAAGGATGGCTAGTAGAAAGTCCTCTTAATTGATCAATTTCGGTAATATTAGGAATTTCATCATCAAGATAAAGTAAAAGCATAAAAACAAACAAAGTTGTTAAAAGGTAGCTATACAAGTAAAAAAGCACTGTAGATTTATCAATAGAACCACTAATTATTGTCAGGTAGATAAAACCCATGTGAGACACGGTTGAATACGCAAGCAAGCGTTTAATATTTGTTTGTGCGATAGCGACAAGATTGCCAAAAATTAAAGATCCAATACTTAGAATTGTGATTAATAAAAAAATAGGTCTGTAAACATCGAACACAAAATTTTCTAAAAAACGTAACAGCAATATCCCGACAGCAAGTTTTGGGATAAATGATAAATACATTATGGTAATCGTGTTTCCTCCGTGATAAACATCTGGCATCCATTGATGAAATGGGAAAATACCCAATTTAAATGAACATGCAATTACTATAAATGCCACACCGAGGTAAATAAAATAAGGCCTTACTTGGACTTGGTCTTGAATTGAGTTATGTTCATGTACCCAAGATAATATTTCTTGAAAAGAAAAAGAACCAGTTTGTAAATAAATCATTGATATACCATACAAAAGTAAACCGGAAGATAAGGCACCAAGCACAAAATACTTCATTGCAACTTCGCTCTTGTGAGAATCATTTCTTTGTAAAGCAATTAATCCATAAAAAGATAATGAGATTAACTCAATACCTAAGTACATACTCAAAGCATGTGTTGCTGAAATAGTAACAAATGACCCAATTATTGAAATTAGCAAAAGAGTATAAAACTCAAAGACTGGTACTTTGTTTTTAATTAAATGCTGGCCACCAAAAGAAAGTGATGCGCCAAAAAGGACTACAAGAAATAATTTAGAATGCCAAGCCAAAGAATCTAAAATAAAACTATTTTCAAATATATATACTGAATGAATTTGAAGTCGTGAATAAATTAATGATAATAAAGTTAGAAATGTTGTAATGCCAACTATGAGTTTTAATATCTTTATTGGATTGGATTTTATGTTTAAAAAAGAGCCTACAATAATGAAAATAAGCAACCCAGCTAATAAAAACAACTCAGGTAAAAAAGGTAAAAAACTAAATGGCATTTGGATAGTGGGGTGCATTTTTATTTATAATAAAGCATATGACTTACGATTGTTTCTAATAACGCAGTTGAAGAAGGCAGCATATATGTATTCAAATTGGCAGGAAATACTCCAAAATAAATAATTAAAAATGCTAATATAATCAAAACTACTGACTCTCGCCATGTCATAGATTTAAGTTTCTCACTATTTTTAGATACAGGTCCAAAAATTACAGACTTGGTCATCAATAAACTATACATGGCGCCGAGCACTAATGACGAAGAAGCTATAATTGCAACAACTGGTGAATAATGAAAAGTTGCGATAATTACAAAAAATTCACCCACAAATCCAGAAGTACCTGGCAAACCACAATTTGCAAATAAGAACAACACAAATAAAGCAGAAAAAAATGGCAATTTCAAGACAACGCCGCCATAATCAATTAATTGTCTTGTGTGAAGCTGATTGTATAGCACTCCTACTGAAAAAAACAATGCAGCAGAAATAAGACCATGTGAAATCATTTGAAAGAGGGCGCCTTGCATAGCATGAATGGCACTTTCAGTTACAACTCCATTTTGAATTAATAAAACAGAAACGCTAATACCTAAGGTAACAAATCCCATATGCGCAACTGATGAGTAAGCAATTAGTTTTTTCATATCTTGCTGTGCGTAGGCAACAAGACCAATATAAACAATCGCAATTAGAGACAAAATAATTATAAAAGGTAAGAGTGTGATAGTTGCAATTGTGGTAATAGGTAGTAAAAATCTAAGGATTGCATACCCACCAATTTTTAACGTGATGGCAGCAAGAATCACCGATCCACCAGTAGGGGCTTCAACATGAGCGTGAGGCAACCAAGTATGAACAGGCCAAATTGGTACTTTAATACCAAAAGCAACTATAAAAGCTATAAATAAATAAAACTGAGCTTGGATTGGAAAATTGTATTTTTGTAAAGTAGCTAAATTAAATGAATTAGTTGTGATACCCATATAAGTAATTGCAACCAAAAATAATATTGACCCAAAAAGTGTGTATAGAAAAAACTTTAATGTCGCTATAATTCTATTTTGCCCACCCCACAATCCAATTATCAAATACATCGGGATTAACATTGCTTCAAAGAATAAATAAAACAATATAACATCTTGAGATGAAAACACACCGATCATCAAACCTTCCATTATTAGGAATGAACTGTAGTATTGTTGTTGTAAGTGGATGCTTGAAGGTTGAATAAAGACGATTACTAATGTTGTGCTTAATGTGGTTAACACAATAAGCACGATACTTATAGCATCAACAGATAAGTGGTAATTAATATTAAATTTACTTATCCATGGATACAGTTCTTGGAATTGAAATATAGGATCACCAGAATAAGAAATCGCCAAGATAAATGATAGACATAAGGGCACCAACGAAGTAATCAGGGATAGTAAACTAGAGTAAATAGCTGATGGTTTCAGCAACAATAAAAAACCACCGATTATGGGCAACCAAATTAGTAATGACAGAATATTTAATTGATTCATGGCATAAAAAATATTATTAGTAACAGAAAGGTTACTGAAACTAGGAAAAGAAATATATAATGATATAAAAGACCTGTTTGTAACATTCTAATTTTCTTAGCGATAACTAAAAATGAGTTCGCAGTTCCATGAACCAAAAAACTATCTATAAATTGATTATCAATTCGCTTCCAAATAAACGCACTAAACCAAGTGATCGGCCTACAAAATAAAAAGGCATATAATTCATCAATCCAGTATTTATTAAGTAGGAGATTATAAATTTTAACAAGCCGTAAGGAAAGTATCCCAGGTATCTCTGGCTTGTAAGAGTAACAGTACCAAGCGGTAGCCATACCAATGCTCATTGAATAAAAAGCTGGATTAATAAACAATGACTTAATGACTTCTGAAATAGTAATGATATGTTGTTTGGTAACTGAATCTATTAAACCATAATTATACAAAAAATTTGTATCTGTAAATATCGGCATTAACACCAACCCTGAAAGAAATGAAGGGATAGCTAAAAGCAAGAGAGGTATTGTGATCACTAGATTAGATTCTTCGATTTTATCATGATGATGTTGTTTTGATTTAGAGAAAAATACTACAAAAATTAATCGCCACGAGTAAAGCGTTGTCACAAAAACTCCAATTACCATTAACCAGTAAGTGTAATGCGCCACAGGTGTTGAAGCATTATGTAAACTATGTAAAATCAGATCTTTAGAAAAAAAACCAGAAAATAAAGGAAAACCTGTTAGTGCTAAAGTGCCAACGATCATTGTATAACAAGTGATAGGTAGTTTCTTTTTTAGATCTCCCATTTTAAAAATATTTTGTTCATGGTGCATCGAATGAATGACAGAGCCAGCACATAAAAATAGTAATGCTTTAAAAAATGCATGAGTAACTAAATGAAATATTGCAAAAGCATACGCTTGAACTCCAAGTGCCACAACCATTAACCCTAGTTGAGAAAGTGTTGAGTATGCGATAATTCTTTTAATATCGGACTGTACGATCCCAATTAAACCCATGAATAAAGAAGTAATTGTTCCAATAATTAAAATAAAATCTAACAACTGAGTTGATGAACTAAAAAAAGGATGAAACCGAACTACTAAAAAAATTCCAGCAGTAACCATTGTGGCGGCATGTATGAGAGCGGAAATTGGAGTTGGGCCCTCCATTGAATCTGGCAACCACACATGTAAAGGTACTTGTGCTGATTTTCCCATTGCGCCAACAAAAATAAAAAAAGCAAATAAAGATATTGCAGAAAATTGATGGTCAAAAACAACTAAAGTAAGGTTTTTGCTAGACTCAAATTGGCTGTACATTTGTTCAATATCAAGGGTTGAAAATACAGAGAATGCAATTGCAATTGCAATTAATAAGCCTATATCACCTAAACGATTTACAATGAAAGCCTTGTAATTTGCTTTTATTGCTGACGGTCTCTCATACCAAAAGCCAATCAATAAATATGAAACAACTCCAACACCCTCCCATCCAAAAAATAATTGCACCAAATTTGGCGAAAAAATTAAAAGTAACATTGAAAAGGTGAACAAATTTAGATAACAAAAAAATCTGGTATAGCTTTTATCGTCTTTCATGTAGCCGATCGTAAACAAATGCACCATAAACGAAACAAAAGTAACTGTGCAAGCCATAATTGCACTCAAGAGATCAATAAAATAACCGAAGGATATTTTATAGGTCGAAAAACTCATCCAATCATACAATTGATAAACTGTTTGAAGCTGGGGGTTGTTAAAAACAATGTAAAGCAGAATCAGAGAGGAAACTGTTGAGATACCTACCATTGTAATTGCAATTAAATGAGTAATTGAAGATGGTTTACGAAAACATAATATTGCTAGGATAATTGAACCAACTAATGGAGGAAAAAGTACTAGATGAGGGATGCTAGAAATCATATTTATATTTCTTTAATTTGGTTAAGTTCTTCCATAGAAACCGTTGATCTATTTCTATAAATCAAAATTACTAAAGCCAAACCAATAGCGGTTTCAGCGGCTGCAACTGTAAGAATAAAAAAAACTGCAATTTGCCCAGAAAGATCATTGTACATTTTTGCAATTGTAAGTATTTGTAAATTTACAGATATTAATATCAATTCTAAACAAAGTAGCACCATGATTAAATTTTTTTTATGGACATACAATCCAATACTCGCAATTAAAAAAATACAGGCAGAAGTAACAGATAGGTATAGAAGTATGGGCTCTGAAAATATCATGGTGACATATCTTTAATTAATGAAACTCGATTTTTGCTAGATACAGAAATTTGCTTTTCTGGACTGAGATAACTCACGCTCTTTCTTCTTCTTAGGGTTAAGGAAATTGCAATAACTATTGCGAGTAGAAGCACCAAACCTGATAGTATAAAAACATAGGTAAAGTTACCAAATAATTCTTTCCCTAGTTCAAGTGTATTTGAATGATCACTAGGTAATAAATACTCAAAAATTTTAAGGTGTAATTCATCAATAATATTATAGAAAAATGGAGTTAATAACACAATTAAAAATAACGGTGGGAGTACTAATCCAATAGGTAAAATTGACTTATAAGAAAAAAGCATTTTTGAAACATCGATATCTAAAAACATGACGACGAACAAAAATAACACCATCACAGCACCAACATAAACAACAATCATGGTTATAGCTAAAAATTCAAACTGTAACAATAACCATATTAACGCCACGCAAACACTTGTGGCAATTAAAGCCAATACTGAAAAGACTGGGTTTCTTGAAAACACAACCAAAATACTTGAAAGCAATGTCAGTGCAATTAAGGAATATAGTAGAAAAGATAAAATCATTGATTAGGTATAAGGTGAGTCAGAAGTTCGATTAGAATCTATTGTTTTTTCATATAATTGCCCAATAGCTAACAGTTTATCCTTAGTTAAAACTCTTTGGTCTCGTTGAGTCATATGATATTCAAAAATATTAGTTTCAACAATTGCGTCAACTGGACATGCCTCTTCGCAAAAACCACAATAAATACACTTAAATAAATCAATATCATATCGAGTTGTACGCCTGGTACCATCATCACGTTGCACTGTGTCAATTGTGATTGCAAGTGCGGGACATACCGATTCACATAACTTACAACCAATACATCGTTCCTCACCATTTGAATATGTGCGTAACGCGTGTAAGCCTCTAAAGCGAGGAGAGAGAGGTGTTTTTTCTTCAGGATAATAAATAGTTGACTTGCCCTTAAAAAGGAATTTTATTGTAAGTATTAGGCCCTTAAACAATTCAAAAAGGAATAAAGATTTAAAGATAAAGAAAATTTTCTTCATGTGATTCTAACATTTGAAAACCATGGATAAACCTGATTATGAACCAATAGGGCCACAACTAGTATCCAGATCATAGTAATAGGAAGTAATATTTTCCAACCAAGCCTCATTATTTGATCATATCTATATCGAGGAAAAGTTGCTCGAAACCACAAAAACATAAAAATGATCGCTGATGTTTTAACTAATAGCCAACCGAAACCTGGAGTGGTAAGAAAAGGAATTGAGAAATATTCTGGAAAAGGAGATAGCCAGCCACCGAGAAACAATATTGATGTTAGCATTGAAATAAGGATGATGTTTGCATATTCAGCCAGAAAGAATGCGGCAAAACCAGTACCAGAATACTCGACATGAAAACCCGCAACAATTTCTGATTCCCCCTCAGCAACGTCAAATGGCGCGCGATTTGTTTCTGCTATTCCTGAAATTAAATACACAAAAAAAAGTGGAAATAATGGTATGAAATACCACTGTAAGATACCATGTTCGCCTTTTTGTGCTAAAACTATTTCTGAAACATTCAAACTGCCACTTGCTATGACTACTCCAACCAAAGCAAACCCCATGGCAATTTCATAAGAAACAATTTGAGCAACAGATCTAATGGCGCCTAAAAAAGAGTATTTAGAATTTGAAGCCCACCCTCCTATGATAATTCCGTAAACACTTAATGAAGTAAGCATAAAAATAAAAAGTAGCCCTACGTTAATATTAGAAATAGACCAACTATCAGCGAATGGTATTATTGCCCATGCTGTAAGCGAAGGGGCAATAGCTAAAACGGGAGCCACTAAAAATAAATATTTATTACTACTTGAAGGGATAATTATCTCTTTACAAAGTAGTTTAATGACATCTGCAAAAGGTTGAAGCATTCCGCGGTAACCTATAACATTTGGGCCAATTCTAAACTGCATAAACCCAATTATCTTTCGTTCAATATAAGTAAGATACGCGACTGAAATAATAAGTGGTATTAGCACGATGATTATTGAAACCAGAATAGCAAGAATTGAACGATAGGGTTCAATGATTGAGGTAAACAACATATTTGAAATTGCATTAATCATGAAACTAATCTCAGCTCTACTTCTTGATTCTCACCTTGTACTATTTCAGAAGCAATTGTACTTCCAAGTGAGATTGAAACACAATTTGATGGGACGATATTTGATGCTTCAGCGACTGCTATTATTTTAATATTTCCCATCGCAATCTCCACATTGCTTCCTGAAATTATACCAAGTTTATTTGCGAGTGAAATTGATACAAGCACCTTAGAATCACGAACACCATCAGTAGTTTCTTGTAATGGTTTAGATCTTCTACACATTGAATCACTTTGATACATTCCCCAAACTGTGACGAGGTAATTTTTTTCTGGAATAAATATGTTGTCAATTTTATGTTCTTTTAAAATGTTAAGATTGCTAGAATCAGTTGATGCCGAGGTTGTGGTACTATTGAGCGAGCTATATTCCGATAATACATCATGTTCTGAAAGCCAATTAAATCCAGGAATTCGCGCTTCATTTGCAAGCAGTTTAGAAATTAACCACCCACTTTTCACTTCAGAAGTTGGGGCCACACTTGAATTAAATGTCTGCCATTGACCAAAACAATTAATTAATGTCCCGCCCTGTTCTCCAATTGGGGCTAATGGTAAAAGTACAGTTGCATACTCCCTCAATGTATCATCTGCAAAAGTAGTACAGGCAATTACAGATTTTGCTGATTTAAAAGCCTGTCTGTACAAATCAGACCTAAATGCATCGCGATGCGGTTCTAAATTTTGGATCCAAAAATGAGACGAATGATTAAATTCATCATCGTGTTGTTTAATGCCACGAGTACGCAGGGCCAATCTTAAGCCATTTTCATTTGCCTGTGATGGCATTACAGAAAAACGTGCTTTTGTTAAAGCCGAAATTTGGTTAAAAATTGAACAAATCTCGCTGAAATATTTATGATGGGATGATGTAGTTGAAATAATGATGTCTGCATTTTGTCCATGCGCAAGTAGTTCTTTTGCTAAGGCTTCAATTTCAACTTTATAAGGGCTAATATCTTTAAAATCTAAAGTTATATTTTGTTTACTTTGAGATAGTAATTCTACATTAGACAACAAATACAACGCACATCGAGCTAGAACTAGATCATGAGCAATAAGCTGATTTGTGGTAAATGTTTGTTGATAATGCAATGTATTCCAAATATGAATCTTACTTCTATTTTGCTTGACACAATTTTGCAAAGCAAGAGAAAATATTGGAATATCTTTTCTGGGATTAATTCCATAAAGTAAGATTAGTTTTGATTGTTGAAGTGATTCTAATGATGGGATTGTCAATTGAGCAGGTAGATTATCCGATTTACTCAATGTATGATTTCGTATTCGATAATCGATATTTGTAAAACCCAAAGAGGAAAAAAACTTGACAGCTGCATAACTATCTTCACAAGTGGACATTGCGCCAATAAGAACAGACATTTTACTTTTAGATTTACCACTTTCAAGCTCTGTCCAATTTTCTAAACATGTTTTAATTGCTTCCTGCCATTCAACATTGTGCCATTTTCCGTTAGATTTAATCTGTGGAGTTAACAACCTATCATTACTTGAGTACGCAAGATAACTAAATCTATCCCTATCAGAAATCCAGGTGTCATTTACGCTTTGATTTTCTCTTGGAACAACGCGTTTAATTTGATTTCTCAAAGTATGATGGAACACATTCGAACCAAAAGAATCATGTTGAGCAATAGATGGGTGCTGTATCATTTCCCATGAACGAGCATTCATTCTAAAAGGTTTAGAAGTTAAGGCGCCTACTGGGCATAAATCGATAATATTTCCAGAAAGTTCTGAATCCATGACTGAATTAACAAAGGTTTCAATTCGCATATTTTCACCTCTTCCTGTCAATCCCAACTCTCTTAAACCTGCTATTTCTTGACCGAATCTTACACATCTTGTACAATGGATGCATCTTGTCATGTCTGTTGAAATTAACACGCCCAAATTCTCATCTTTAACGACGCGTTTATGTTCAACGTATGAAGATACGCCAGTACCAAAACCCATTGCTAAATCTTGAAGCTCGCATTCCCCACCCTGATCGCAAATAGGACAATCAAGTGGGTGATTGATCAAAAGAAATTCCATAGTTCCTCGTTGCGCTTGCTTAGCTACAGAGGACCTTGTAAATACTTTCATGCCTTCAACAACAGGAGTCGCACAAGCAACTAATGGTTTTGGCGATTTTTCCACCTCTACCAAACACATTCTGCAATTTGCAGCAACTGAGAGGTTTTTGTGATAACAAAATCTTGGGATTTGAATGCTGTTTCTATCCGCAACCTGGATAATCATTTCACCAGGTGACGCTTGATACGCAATATCATCAATAAATAGGTTAACTTTTTTTAATTCCATATTTCTTTTTCATTATTAATCTCTACTAAACTTTTTTTATGGTCAATATAATGTTTAAACTCTTCAGGGAATTGAATTAAAAAGCTCCGTACTGGCATTGCAGCGGCATCACCTAACGCACAAATAGTCCTCCCCTCAATTCGAGATGCAATTGTGTCCAGCCGCTCTAAATCTTCAATTAGTCCTTTGCCTTTTATTATTCTATCAAGAACTCGATAGATCCACCCAGTACCTTCACGACAAGGAGTGCATTGACCACAAGATTCTGCAAAATAAAATCGAGAAATCCTATGTAGAACTTTAACCATATCAGTTGTTGTATCCATTACAATAACCGCACCTGAACCTAGTAATGAGCCAGCATTTTTTATTGAGTCGTAATCCATTTTACAATTTTTTATTTGGTTTGCTTTTAAAACTGGCACAGAAGACCCACCAGGTATTACTGCTTTTAGTTCGTTATTTTTCCACACACCACCTGCAAGTTGTAGCAAAGTAGAAAATGGAGTTCCAAGAGGTATTTCAAAATTTCCCGGTTTATTCACATGCCCACTTACAGAAAAAATTTTTACCCCCCCACTTGTAGGCGTACCCAATGAAGCAAACCACTCACTGCCGTTTTTAATTATTGAAGGAACTGAGGCAAGTGTTTCCGTATTATTAATAATAGTGGGTTTGTTATACAAGCCCACTACTGCTGGAAACGGAGGTTTAAATCTGGGCATCCCTCGCTTTCCTTCTAAAGATTCTAGCAATGCAGTCTCTTCCCCACATATGTACGCACCAGCACCTAATGTGGTGTATATATCAACATCCACACCATGACCTTTTATATTTTTACCAAGATAGCCCGCCTTGTAAGCGTCTTGCAAAGCTTTTTCAAATCGCTCAAAAGGCTCGTCCATAAATTCACCACGTATATAGTTATATGCGACAGTTGCGCCAATTGCATAACTTGCAATTGCCATTCCCTCAACAAGAGCGTGGGGATTAAATCGAAGTATGTCTCTATCTTTACATGTGCCTGGCTCTGACTCATCTGAATTGCAAACTAAATATTTTTGTCCTTCACTTTTTGAAATAAAACTCCACTTCAACCCAGTTGGAAATCCTGCACCACCTCGACCTTTCAACCCAGACTTTTTAACAATCTCTTGAATCTCAAGTGGAGTGATTTTATCATTCAGGATTCTTTCCCACGACTTATAACCACCTAATTGAGTATAGGTACTAAAACTCCAAGGTTGCTTTAGGCTGAATGTTGCGGTGCAGACAAGTGACTCATTCATGGCTATTAGTACTTTCCTGTTGCAATCCTTCGATTATTGTATCCATGGCAATCTTATCTACGTGAGTATAATATTTATGATTTATTTGAATAGCAGGAGCTTCACAACAAGCCGCTAAACATTCTTCTTCTAATTTTAAATAAATCAAACCATCAGGTGTTGATTGACCTGCTTTGATTCCTAATTTTTGCTCAACATAAGAAAGCAAATCCCCGCTTCCAACTAGCATACAGGAAATATTCGTACAAATTGAAATTACATTTTTTCCAACAGGTTTAGTTTCATACATTGAATAAAAAGTAGCTACTTCATAAATTGCTATTTTTGGAACTTGAAGCATTGCAGCTATTTCATCCATAGCTTGCACGGTCAAATATCCACCAAGTTGGTGTTGAATTATTCTCAACGCTGCCAAAATAACCGAACGCTCACCTTCTTTAGGGTATTTTTTTTTCCAACTGTTAATCTCATCCAAGCTTTGCTTAGATAGTACTGAAATAATTTCTTTCATCTATCAACTTCTCCAAAAACAATATCAAGCGAACCGATAATTGCCACGACATCAGATAACATATGACCAGAAGCAAGCTCATTTATGCTTGCCAAGTGAGAAAATCCAGCAGCTCTAATTTTGAGGCGGTATGGTTTATTTGATCCATCAGAAACCAAATAAATACCAAACTCACCCTTTGGGTGCTCGATAGCTTTATAAATTTCTCCAGGTGGAATACAATAACCTTCGGTAAATAACTTAAAATGATGAATAAGAGATTCCATATCTGTTTTCATAGACGATCGCTTTGGGGGGGTAATTTTTGGGTTGTCCAACCTTACAATTCCAGGATTTTGCTTTAACCAAGTAACACATTGTTTAATAATATAATTTGATTGCTTCATTTCTTCAACTCTTACAAGAAATCTATCGTAACAATCTCCGTTATGTCCAATTGGCACATCGAAATCAATTTGGGGATAAACCTCGTATGGTTGTTTTTTTCTTAAATCCCAAGCCACACCTGAACCTCGTAACATTGGACCAGTAAAACCTAATTGCAACGCCCTCTCTGGTGAAACAACTCCGATGCCCACCGTTCTCTGTTTCCAAATTCTATTATCTGTCAGTAAAGTTTCGTATTCTTCAATTTTTTTTGGGAATCTATTTGTAAACGCCTCTATAAAATCTAACAATGTGCCATTTCTATTTTCGTTTAGGGAATCAAGCTCTTTTTTACTCCGCCATTTAGAAGGTTTGTATAATGACATGGTGTCGGGTAAATCGCGATTAACCCCGCCAGGTCTATAATAGGTTGCGTGCATTCTCGCTCCAGAAACTGCCTCATAACAATCCATCAAATCCTCTCTTTCTCTAAAACAATATAAAAACATACTCATCGCACCTAAATCTAAACCATGTGCCCCAAGCCACATTAAGTGATTTAAAATTCTTGTTATCTCATCAAACATAACCCTTATGTATTGGGCTCGAATAGGTGGGGAAATTCCTAGTAAACCCTCAATTGCTAATACATAGGCGTGCTCATTACACATCATGGAGACATAGTCCAAACGATCCATGTATCCAATGGATTGGTTGTAAGGTTTAGATTCTGCTAATTTTTCAGTGCCTCTATGAAGTAATCCAATATGTGGATCAGCTTTTACTACGGTCTCACCATCCATTTCTAAGATAAGTCTTAAAACACCGTGAGCGGCTGGATGTTGAGGTCCAAAATTTATTGTATAATTTTTTATCTCTGAATTCATGGCTGATAACGAAAATCATTTCTGATAACTTTAGGCACAAGTACTCGAGGTTCTATAGATACAGGGCACTTTATTACAGCTCCAGATTCAGGATCATAACGAACCTCAACCTCACCAATCAGAGGAAAATCTTTTCTAAATGGATGTCCCACAAAACCATAATCGGTTAAGATTCTTCGTAAATCTCTATGTCCAGAAAAATAAATACCAAACATATCAAAAACCTCACGCTCCAACCAGTCAGCTGATGACCAAACGGAAATTACACTATCGATCAAATATATTTTGTTAGAAACAACGGGAGTTTTGATTTGCAATCTACAATTGTTAAACACTGATAAGAGTTGATAAATTAATACAAACCTGTTGTCAGAAGTTACTGAATTTTGGTTTGGGTCAAATTTCATTCTTGAAAAATCATTTGATGAAACCGCTCTCGAAAAACCAGATTGAGTCGCTCTGTCTGTCTTCCATTCATGCTTACCGTACATTAACAAATCAACAGCTGTTATATCTATAAGCTGCTCCATTTGAAATTTACTTTTCATAGTTAATGCAAAATCTAACAAAGAAGCACTGGGTATCTCAGCGAGAACTTGATCGTAATGCATTTCAAAATGAAAACTAGGGTCTATAAATTGATTTTGCAGCTGATTAAAAAATGACTCTTTCGATATCATAAAAATAAATTATTTCCTATAAATAAACGCACTTGAACGATTTATTTTATCTTGAAGTTGTAGGATGCCATAGATTAAAGCCTCTGCCGTAGGTGGGCAACCTGGAACATAGATATCAACCGGTACTATTCTGTCACATCCCCTGACCACTGAATAGCTGTAATGATAATATCCTCCACCATTAGCACAAGACCCCATAGAAATTACCCATCGAGGCTCGCTCATTTGATCATAGACTTTTCTTAGGGCAGGAGCCATTTTATTACACAATGTACCGGCTACTATCATCACATCACTTTGTCTAGGACTAGGTCGATATATAACACCCAATCTATCTAAATCATATCGAGACGCAGAAGCATGCATCATTTCAACAGCACAACAAGCTAATCCGAAAGACATTGGCCAAAGAGAACCACTTCTAGCCCAATTAATCAATCCAGATACTGAAGATAACAAAAAACCATGCTCCTTGTAATGTTGAAGTGAATCACCATGAATTAGTTGCTCAACTGGGGTATTAAAAGTTGCTTTTTTGTTCATTCCCATTCCAACGCTCCTTTTCTCCATTCATACAGAAAGCCGATTAACAAAATTAAGAAAAATAACCCCATCGCCATTAAAGAAGGAAATCCAAGAAATCGCAAAGATACAGCCCAGGGGAAAAAATAAACAATTTCTAAATCAAAAATTATAAACAGAATGGCTACTAAATAATAACGAACGTCAAATTTCATTCTCGCATCTTCAAAGGCCTCAAAACCACATTCATATGGTGAGGTTTTAGATGCATTTGACTTTCTAGGCCCTAAGAAAAAGCCTAAAATAAGCATAGTTAGACCTATCCCTATTGAAATAACAAGGAATATGATTATAGGAATGTAGCCAGCTAGCATTTAATTATTTATTATTCTAAGTACTATTATACACTTCAAGCTTACGTTTCTTGATAAAATATGATTGTAACAATGACCTGGCACAATCTGAATTTGTATAAGTTACGATTAGTGGATAAAAAGTATCCAGATTATTGCTCCAAACACACCCAAGATTTTCATCCAGGCAAGCAAATACTAATCTTTTGATTCTTGCTTGTTTGATTGCCTGTATACACATTCCACAGGGCTCTAATGATGTATACAAAGTACATGTAGGTAATCTGTTTGAGTTAAATTGAATTCCAGCATTTCTTAAAGCAAGAATCTCAGCATGAGCTGTTGGATCACACAAAGTTCGAGTATTATTTGACCCTTCTGAAATTAATTGATTGTTAGAAACAATCACCGCACCTACAGGAACCTCACCATGTAATGAAGCAACATGAGCTAAAGTTAAAGTTCGATTAATGAAATATTCATCTGATTTAAAGTGATTCACGAAAGAAATAATTTAATTTGATTAGCACACTGTTTTGAAAATAGCGAATCGGATTGTAATATTGAATAGAGCGACTTAGATAACTCAACTTGTGTTGATTGCGCAAACTTATTTGCGAGCAACTCACTTAGATGCGAAAGGATTGAGGAACTTGTTGCGTTTTCAAAAATTAATTCAGGAATATATTTTTGAGATAATAAAATATTTGGTAAAGAGATGGACTGAGTTGTAAGAATTTTCCTTAATATGAGCGAATCTACAAAACCTGATTTATAAAATACGATTTGAGGAATTAAACATAACGCAACTTCTAATGAGGCAGTTCCAGAAGCAGTCACACAAATATTACACTTCTGAACAATTGAAGAAAACTTCCCATATAAAATTTTTATTCTTGGGTGGACTAGCACTGACTCATAAATGGATTTTATCGATACATCGCACGGAATTATAAAATCAACCTGTGAGTCTATATTTTTTTTAAAGTACCTATCAACAACCTCATTTAATAGTGGTAGGTGTAGATCGACTTCTGATTTTCTACTTCCGGGAATTAATCCTATAATTACTCTATTTTCATTACGTTGATTTAATTGAATTGATTCTAATTGATATATTTCAAGTAATGGATTGCCTGCATAAAAAACATTATCGCACCCTAACGTACTTAATAATGAGACTTCAAAAGGGAAAATCACGGCAACACAATCTGATATTTTGTTAAGCTGCGCAACTCGGCTTATATTCCAAGCCCAAACTTTAGGAGGAATTATATAAAATATCTTAATTGAAGTCTTTTTTTTTATATGCTTAGCCAACAAACTATTAAACCCCCAATTATCAACTAGAATAATCACATCAGGATTTTCCAATTCAATCCACCTGCAAACTTTTTTTAAAATATTTGTTATTTTCCAATATTTTTTTATTGCTTGAAGAAATCCAAAAGCCTGAATTGAAAGATAGTTAAAAAGTATATTCGCCCCAGCATTCTTTAACATTTCGCCACCAATTGCATAATATGAAACAGACGTGTTAATAGAATTTAAAACAAGTATGATTTGTGAAGCATACGCATCTCCAGACGCCTCTCCAGTAACAAAAAGAACTTTTCTCTTTTTGTTTATCATAATTTAATTTGAAAATCACAACTCTGTGCTAACATTGGGTCATGGGTAGCAACAATAATAGAGCAATTATTGTTTTTTTTCATTGTATCAAAAATTGTGATCACTATATCTATTAAATGTTTGTCTAATTGGGAAGTAGGCTCATCAGCAATTAGTAATATTGGTTTAAGCATTAATGCACGGATAATTGCCCCACGTTGGGCTTCACCACCAGACAATTGATAGACAGGTTTTTTTATTACAGATGTCATCTTAAGAAGATTTACTAGTGTTTCAAAATAAACCTGATCAAAATCCAATGAAACCATTGAAGTTAGAATTAATACATTTTCATAAATAGTCGCATAGGGAACTAAATTAGTATTTTGATATATAAATGAAATTTTACCTTTTCTAAGTAAAGTTAATTGCTTTTCATTTAAAGTTGAAAACCAGGTGCCATTAAAACAGACATCGCCAGTTGTTGGTTTGCCTAAGCCAGAAATGATCTTTAATAAGCTACTTTTTCCTGAACCTGAAACTCCTACAAGTGCAAGAGTTTTACGAAATGGTAAGGTAAAATGTAAGCCACTAAACAAAGGACTAGTTTCAGATTCGTGTTGAATTGAAAGGTTGTTTACTTGCAGTATATTATTATCATGGCTAAAATTCATATCCGAAGTATTATAGTTTTAATGTTTAGTTGCTTAATACCGCTTTGCATTCTATCACAAACTCATTCACCATTAAATATAATAATTTTTGGTGATAGTTTGAGTTCGGGTTATAATTTACCTTATAAAAAAGACTGGGTGAGTTTACTTGCAAGTAACAATAAACAGTTTATAATTACCAATGCAAGTGTTTCTGGCGCTACAAGTACAGATGGGTTACATATAGCGACATTTCATCTCAATAAAAAATATTACCATTTAGTAATTATTGCGTTAGGGGGCAATGATTTTCTAAAAGGAATCCCAATTGAGCACACCCGAAATAATTTAGAGAAAATTATTAAAATCGCAAATAGAAATAAAAGCAAAGTACTCATTCTTGGAATTCCATTTTTTTCTAACTATGGTAACAACTACCGAAACGATATTTTAGATATGTACAAGACGCTTTCAGTTAAATTCAATAGCCATCTAAATCCAAATTTCTTAGGTGAAGTAATTAACGATAGAAAATTCTTACAATCAGATGGTATACACTTTAATCAAGAAGCCCAAGCAATTATTCAGTCCAATGTTGAAAAATCAATCAAATCTTTGAGATTTTATAATTAATTTCTTTTCTATTCTTTTACCTTCATCTAAAATAAAATGAATAACTTCTTTAAACAATCTTGGTAAATATAAACTTTTTTTTATTGCTAATTTTGTAACACAGCCGACACGAAGTTCTTGTATCGGTATAATTACTAAATAATTTTTGTCTTCTTCTTGAAAAGCTAATTGATTGATAATTCCAACACCTAATGATTGCTTAACAAAAGTTTTAATTACATCACTATCAGTTGCTGAAAGAACTACTCTCATAGGTAGTTTATTCATTGTAAATATATTATTCAGAACAGATCTTCCTGTAAATCCTATATTGTAAGTAATTAGATTATATTCACTTAAGGTCTTTAACTTTACAGTGCCTATTGAGGCCAATGGATGATTTTTAGCAACTATTGCAATATGATTCCATTGATAACAATCATAAGTTTTAAAATCACTGTAAGTATCAAGCATTTCTGTACATAAAGCGAAACTTACTTTATTTTTATCAAGTAAATCAGCTACTTGTTGAGGTGTTCCCTGTTCTATTCTAAATTTGAGAATTGGGAATTTTTTACTTAATTTACTAATAACGTGAGGTAAAAAATACCTCGCCTGTGTATGAGTAGTTGCAAGTGTAAGAATTTTTTCAGTGTTGTCATTTAAAGATGATACGAACTGGAGGATGTTTTTCTCTTCTAGCAATATTCGATTAATAAAACCATCAATTCCGCTGCCAGTATCTGAGTACTTTATAAATCTTTTGCCTTTTCTTATAAATAATTCAACTTTTAACTCTCGCTCTAAGAGCATTAACTGTCTGCTAGCAGCAGATTGAGCAATTTTTAGTTGCTTAGCTGCTTTTGTTATATTAAAATTGTTATCCACTAACGCATTGAGTATCTTAAGCTGGATTAATTTCATTATCTAATTTTATCATATAACTATTTAATTATAATATTATTTTAGATAACAAATTTTTGTACAATATAATAAATAAAAAACCACAGAGGTACATATTATGACAATACGAATAGGCGACATCGCACCAGACTTCAATGCAAAGTCAACTCAAGGGGACATAAAATTCCATGACTGGTTAGGGGACAATTGGGGTGTGTTATTCTCACACCCAAAAGATTTCACACCTGTTTGCACCACAGAATTAGGGGAAGTCGCAAAATTAAAAAATGAATTTGAGAAAAGAAACACTAAGGTCTTAGGGCTTTCTGTTGATAGCGTTTCTGATCATAAAACCTGGGCAAATGATATTGAAGAAACTCAAAAAGTAAAACTAAATTTTCCTTTACTAGCTGATGAAGAAAGAATAATTTCAAGTTTATATGACATGATTCATCCTAAAGCAAATAATACTTTTACAGTCCGATCAGTTTTTATAATAGATCCAAAAAAAATTGTAAGATTGATCATAACTTATCCTGCATCAACGGGTAGAAACTTTGTTGAAATATTAAGAGTTATTGATAGTTTACAACTAACTGATAAACTAAAAGTTGCAACACCTGTAAATTGGAAAGTAGGGGAAGATGCGATAATTATACCTTCACTATCAAATGAAGAGGCTAACAAGCTTTTTCCTCAAGGATGGGATGAGCAAAAACCCTACCTTAGAAAAGTAAAAATTATTTAGATTTGACTAATCTACCATGAATGAGTAGGTAGGAGTCTTGAAGTGAAAGTTCGTCTGTTTTGATTGTTAAGTCACTGGTAGTGGGTTCTTCAAACTCACTACCACTTCCTGTTAACTTTATAGACGAATTATTTTTTGCTTTTTTATATAACCCTTTAACGTCTCTTTTTTCACAAACTTGATAAGCGCACTGTAAATAGCAAAGAGTAAATATATAACTATCTAGTATTGTTCTTGCTAGATTCCTTTGTGAATTCAATGGGGTGATACAAGAAACTATCACTAAATATTTTTCACTCAAAAACAGCTTGGCAACCTCAGCAATCCTTCTAAGATTTTCTGTTCTATCTAATTGAGAAAAACCAAGATTTGAACTTAACCCAGTTCTAATCGCGTCACCATCAAGAATAATAATTTTATCTATGAAATTATTAGAAATTAATTGGTTTTTAGTATATTCAGCTAATGTGGATTTTCCAGATCCAGAGAGTCCTGTAAACCAGAAACATTGAGGTAAAATATTAGTCAACTTTTGCTAATTTATTAATCTCTTCAGTAACTGGTAAAACATAATCAACAAGTTCAATTATAGCTCTTGCCGCATTATCAGTTGGTCTAAAGCCATACTTCAAAATTCTAGTATAACCACCGGGACGTTCAGTGAATCTTTTACCTATCACCAAACAGAGTTTACTAACAACTGATCGGTCTCTTAAAATGTTGAATAACGCTCTTCTAGTATTAACTGAGTCATTCTTAGACAATGTAATTAATGGTTCGATAAATGAACGCAGCATTTTAGCTTTTGGCACAGTAGTAACAATTCGTTCATGGTTAATAATCGCAACACTTAAGTTTCTAAGCATTGCTTTTCGATGTGAAGATGTTACTTGAAGTTTTTTTTGTGAATATCTATGTCTCATATAAAACGATTATCTAGGGTCATCAATTTTAATTTTAATAGGGCTAACCCAATTATCTAATTCCATACCTAATTTTAATCCATGTGAACTTAAAATACTTATAATTTCTGTCAGTGATTTTTTTCCAAGATTAGGTGTTCTTAACAAATCGTTTTCCGTTCTTTGTACCAAATCTCCTATGTAATAAATATCTTCAGCTTTTAAACAATTTGTAGATCGTACGGTAAGTTGCAAATCTTCAATTGGTCGGGAAAATAAAGGGTTAATGATTTTCTGTATGACATCTTGAGAAGATTCAGCCTCAAGGTTCACAAAACAAACTAATTGATCACGTAAAATAGTTGCCGATCGTCTAATAGCATCTTCAGGATCAATAGTTCCGTTAGTTACTATTTCAATTATTAACTTATCTAAATTTGTTCTGTTATCTAGACGAGCATTTTCAACTCTATAGGTAGCTCTCGTAACAGGACTAAAACTAGCATCGAGTCTTATATTCCCAATTGGATTATGACTTACTCCTTCTTGCAGAATATTTCTCATTGGTACTGTAACATAACCCCTTCCTCTTTGAACAGTTATATTCATTTCAAATTTTTCATTTTTTATTAATGAATGAAGCCTTGCAATATGTAAATCCTGGTTAATAATCTCAACATTATGAGGAATAATCAGATCTTTAGCAAAAATATCACCGGTAGCGTTTGCTTGTAATTGTAATACAGCTCGATCACCTTCATGTATTATTACAGCTAACTTTTTTAAATTAAATAAAATATCTTGCATGTCTTCCTCTACAGAGTCTATCGACTGAAATTCGTGCAAAACACCTGATATTTGAACATCAGTTACTGCACAACCTGGCATAGAAGATAACAACGTTCTTCTTAACGCATTACCGAATGTATGTCCAAATCCTTTTTCAAATGGCTCGAGAACTATCACTGAGTTATTGTGTGCGATTTTACTTATCTCGACAATTTTTGGTTTTAAGAACGACTCTACTGGTATAAACATATTTCTTTTCCTCTACTATTTTATTATTTAGAATAAAGTTCAATAATTAAACTTTCATTTATATCAGAAGATAATTCTGATCGATTGGGAGATCTCAAAAAAACTCCAGAATATTTACCTTTATCAACTTCTAACCACTCAGGGATTCCTTTATTAACAACCAAATCTAAAGATGTTTTGATTCTTGATTGGGATTGTGCGGTTTGCTTAATTTTAACTATGTCACCTGCTTTAACCTGAAAAGAAGGAATTGTGACATAGTTGTTATTAATCAAAATAAGTCTATGTGAAACTAATTGCCTGGCTTCAGCTCGAGTAGTAGCAAAACCCATCCGGTAAACAACATTATCAAGTCTTTGCTCAAGCATTTTAAAAATATTTTCACCAGTATTACCTTTTAACTTTAAAGACTTTTTATAATAAATACTAAATTGACGTTCTAATAAACCATATGTTCGTTTTAACTTTTGTTTTTCGCGTAATTGAGTACAGTATTCAGATGGTTTTGTTTTTTGTTCACTGAACCTGCCAGGAAGTTTTGAAAATCTACATTTACTTTCTATACTTCGTAAACCAGATTTAAATTCTAAATCAACTCCCTCTCTTCTTGATAATCTACAACTTGGACCTAGATATCTAGCCATTTTACACTCTCCTTTGTTTTGGGGGCCTGCAGCCATTATGTGGAATTGGGCTTATGTCTGAAATTGATAAAATTTTAAACCCTAAATTATGTAAAACTCGAACTGCAGATTCTCTACCAGGACCTGGGCCTTTAATTAATACCTGTAATGTTTTAACTCCATGTTCTTTAATAATGGCACCAACTTTATCTGCCGCAACCTGCGCAGCAAAAGGTGTACTTTTTTTGGATCCTTTGAAGCCAGAACCACCAGCCGTCGCCCAGCCAATACAATTACCTTGTTTGTCAGTTATAGTAATGATAGTATTATTAAATGATGCAAAAATATGTGCAACTCCATCCGATACAATTTTATTTTTTTTCTTAACTATTGGGGTAGTGGTCATTTTGTTCTTCCTTTTCTTGGTCCTTTTCTAGTTCTAGCATTTGTTCTGGTTCTTTGGCCCCTTAAAGGCAAACCTTTTTTATGTCTAATCCCTCGATAACAAGCTAAATCCACAAGCCTTTTGATATTAATTGTAACTTCGCGCCTTAAATCCCCTTCAATTTGAAACTTAGCAACCTGCTCTCTGATTGATTCCAATTGTTCTTCATTGAGGACTTTAATTTTATCTGAAGGGTTAACATTTGCCAACGTGCAAATTTTTATTGCTCTACTTCTACCAATACCATAGATAGAAGTTAGGCCAACACTAACATGTTTGTTAATTGGTAAATTAATCCCACCTATTCTTGCCATATTTCTATTCCCATAATAATCTGTTATCCTTGACGCTGTTTATGGCGTGCATTTTTACAAAGTACCCTTACTGTACCTTTTCTTTTAACAATCTTACAATCTTTACAAATTTTTTTTACTGAAGCTCTTACTTTCATTTTTTATCTCATCGTTAAATTAGCTCGTTTCATTAGTTTTTCATACTGAAAGGACATTAAATGTGTTTGTATTTGCACCATAAAATCCATAACAACCACCACAACAATTAGAATAGATGTGCCTCCAAAATAAAATGGTACATTAAAGTATAAAATTAACAACTCGGGTACCAAACATACAAATGCTAGATAAAATGCACCGATTGCAGTTAATCTGTTAACTATAAATTTAATATACCAAGCAGTTTGCTCACCTGGTCTAATTCCTTGTATATAGCCTCCGCTTTTTTTAATGTTCTCAGCAGTTTCCTTTGGATTAAACACTAGGCTGGTATAGAAAAAAGCAAAAAATACGATTGCAAGAACATAAACAAACTCATAAACCATTTTTCCCGGTTGAAGTTGATTTACTATATTTCCCAACCAAGTATCTGTAGAAACATTACTAAACCATTTTATCACAGTAGCAGGAAATAAAACAATTGCCGAAGCAAATATTGGAGGGATGACACCTGACATATTAAGTTTTAAAGGTAGATGGTTCGATTGAGGCAATACCATAGTCCGTCCCTGTTGCCGAGGAGGGTATTGAATTGGGATTTTTCTAAAACTTCTTTCGATGAACACAACAAAAAAAACAACTGCCAAAACAATTACAAAAATAAATATGAGTGAGAGCGGGTTCAATTCGCCTTGTGAGTATAGATCATAGGTTCCTGACACTGCTGTGGGTAGACCAGCTACAATACTTGAAAAAATAATTAATGAAATGCCGTTTCCCAAACCACGTTCAGTTATTTGCTCACCTAACCACATTAAAAACATAGTGCCAGTAACTAGCGTTATTGTTGAGATGAAGATAAAACTAACTTGGTTGATTATAACTAATTGTTCGCCATTAATATTTTGATTGCTCAGCGCGTATGTTGTACCGATAGACTGAAGTGTGGCAAATAATATTGTGAGTATCCTAGTGTATTCTGTAATCTTAACCCTACCTGACTCCCCCTCTTTTCTCAATGCGATAAGAGATGGTACAATATGAGTGAGCATCTGTAAAATAATAGAAGCACTAATATAAGGCATTACTCCAAGTGCGAAAATAGACATTCTGTGTAATGCACCTCCAGAAAAAACATTTGCTAAATCTAGAATTGTATTTTTACTATCATCAAAAAAAGTAGTTAGCACATTTACATCGATGCCTGGCAATGTAATAAATGAACCAAATCTAAAAATGACTATCGCAAAAAATACAAAAGCAATTCTATACCAAAGATCAACTACGCCAGTTTGTAGTTTATTAGAAGGACTTACAACCATATACTAGTTGACGACTTTTCCTCCAGCTTGTTCGATCAACTGTCTCGCTTTTTTACTTACAGAAACACCGACCACACTAAAAGATTTACTCAACGTTCCTGTTGCAATAATTTTTACTTTCTCTACCTTTGAACTAATAATACCTGTTTGCTTTAAAAAATCTATCGTGATCTCACTGTTATCCAAGGTATTTAGTCTCGCAAGCGTTAATTCGGCACGAAAAGGCTTAATAAGGGAAGTAAATCCAAATTTGGGCAATCTTCTAACTAAAGGCATCTGTCCACCTTCAAAACCTATTTTATGATAACCACCAGCACGAGCATGTTGCCCTTTGTGTCCTCTGCCAGAAGTTTTACCCCAACCACAGCCTTTACCTCGACCAACCCGGTGCTTACTTTTTTTACTATTTGGCGCGGGGGAGAACTGATTCAGTTTCATGTTGATTCCTCAACTTTTAGTGCAAAACGCATTGAACGAATCATACCTTCCACAGAAGGTGTTTTGGTAAGAGTAGAAACACTGCCAAATTTTCTCAATCCTAATCCAGCAATTGTTTGTTTCTGTTTAACTGTAAATTTAGCGACACTCTTAATTAAAGTCAGTGTAATTGTGTTACCTTTTTTTGATATTTTTGAATTCATGTAGGCTATTTATTAAGTTTGTTCAGTTTTGATATTTTTTATCATTTTTTTCCCTCTTCTTTTAGAAGCATGGAAAGGCGAGTCAATCAATTGCAGTCCTTTAATTGTAGCTCGTACTACATTAATGGGATTCCTTGAACCATAACATTTAGCAAGTACATTATGGACACCAACACATTCCAAAATTGCACGCATAGCACCACCGGCAATCAAACCAGTGCCCTCAGTAGCTGGTTGTAGGTATATCTTTACAGCACCATGTTTGGCAGTAACAGGAGAATGAATAGTTCTTTTCTTTAATTTTATTTCGATCATATTGCGTTTGGCCTGCTCGTACGATTTAGCAATTGCGTTCGGGACTTCTTTAGATTTACAGTATCCAAAACCTACTCTACCATTACCATTACCGACAACAGTAAGAGCGGCGAAAGAAAACAACCTACCACCTTTAACAACTTTAGTAACTCTGTTAACAGAAACTAATTTTTCTTTAAATCCTGTATATGTTAACGCTTCTTCGAATGTTGCCATAATGTCTCCTAAAATTGCAATCCTGCATTTCGAGCCTCTTCTGCCAATGCCTTAATTCTACCATGGTATTTAAAACCTGATCTATCAAAAGCTACTATGGAAATTCCTTTCTGAATTGATTTTTCAGCTATCAACCTACCAACAATTTTTGCTGACTCAATATTTCCACCATGTTTAACTTTATCCCTCATCACTTTACCTAAAGTAGAAGCACAAGCTATAATTTTTGATCCGTCAGGACTGACTACTTGTGCGTAGGTGTGTCTAGGTGTTTTATATACCATTAAGCGATGGGTAGATTGTAAGCGGATTTTGATTCTAGTTTTTTTGGCTCTTCTAACTCTTGTATTTATGTTTCGTGTCATTATTTTTTCTTAACCTCTTTTCTAACAATAACTTCATCTGAAAGCTTAACTCCTTTACCTTTATATGGTTCAGGTGGTCGTAAACTTCTAATGTAGGCTGCTGTTTGACCAACAATATGTTTGTCCATGCCCTTAATCAAAATCTCAGTCTGTGAAGGTGTTTCAAAAGTAATACCTTCAGGCTGATCTACACTTACCGGATGAGAAAATCCTAGTGTCAGAATTAATTTTTTTTGTTGAACTTGCGCACGATAACCAACCCCAACAAGATCAAGTTTTTTAACAAACCCAGTCGTAACGCCAATAAAGTAATTTTTGATTAACGCACAAGTTGTGCCGAGTTTAGGATAATTAAAATTATCAGCAATATTTTTAGATTTTATAATTATAGAATTTTCAGAAATATTTACCATGACAGAGTTATCTACTAGTAATCTAATAGCGCCTAACGCCCCCTTAAAAATCAAAAAACTATTCTCAAATGTAACTTGTACATTTGGAGGGATTAAAATTGGTCTTTTTGAAAATCTTGACATAGTATCAAACTACCTCACAGAGAAGCTCTCCACCTAATTTATGCTCTTTTGCTTCAGCGTCTGTCATAATACCGCGGGATGTAGATATTAAATACATACCAACACCGCCCAAAGATTTAGGCATAGTCTCATATGTTGTATAAACACGCAAACCTGGTTTACTTACCCTTCTAATTTTTTTTATGACCGCTTTTCCTTCATAATATTTCAATATGATGAGGATAGATTTTTTACTTACTATTTCACTATCAATAATTTCAAATTTTTCTATATACAATTCTTTTGCTAATAATGACACAATTTTTTCCTTGACATTAGAAAAAGGTACAGTGACTGATTTTAAACCAGCATGTTGGGCGTTTCTAATTACAGTACAAAGTTGGGCGATTGGATCTGTTAAACTCATAATAGCATCACCAACTAGCTTTTGTTAATCCTGGAATTTCACCACGCATCGCAACCTCTCTCAAAACACACCGAGACAAACCAAATTTCCGGTAATAGCCACGTGGTCTACCGGTTAATTCACATCTATTTCTAACTCTAATAGGATTAGAATTAATTGGTAGTCGCATCAATTCAATTTTTGCCAATTCTCTTTCCTCATTTGATAACTTATAATTTTTAATTTTTAATTTTAATTCCATTCTTTTCTTAAGATGTTTTTGCACTAAAGATATCTTTTTATAATTTCTAACTCTGATAGATAATTTAGCCACTAGTTTGCCCTCAACGGAAATGAAAATCCTTGCAATAAGGCACGCATTTCCTGGTCAGTATTTGCATTACTTGAGATACATATATCAAGTCCGCGAATCATGTCAATTTTATCGTAGTCAATTTCTGGAAAAATGATCTGTTCTTTAATACCAAAACTATAATTACCTCTTCCATCGAAAGAGCGATTACTCAGTCCCCTAAAATCTCTAATTCTAGGAATTGCTATTGAGATAAGTCTGTCTAAAAACTCATACATGACATCTCCTCGTAAAGTAACTTTTACACCAATTGGCATTCCAACCCTTATTTTATAAGTTGAGATTGAAACTCTTGCTTTCGTGACTACAGCTTTCCTACCAGTGATTTTTTTCAAATCTTCTAAAGCATTTGTAATTACATTTTTATTTTCAACAGCCTCACCCAATCCCGCATTCAAGGTAATTTTTAACAATTTTGGTACTGACATAACATTAGGGTATTTGAAAGTATCTTGTAAACTTGGAACAATATGTTCTCTATAGTGTTTTTCAAGACGAGTTTTTTTATTTATAGCTGTATTCATTTTTTATTTACTTCTATTTGAAACAAATTCTATTATTTTTTTTCCATTTTCTTGCACCAAGACAAATGTTCTTTCAGATTTTTTATTTTTAGAATTATATTTTGACACCTTGCAAAGTGGTATAGGCATTTCTTTATTTTCAAAACCACCTTGTTGGTTTTGATTTGGATTTGCCTTAATAGAGTTTTTCTGCACTTGAATACCTGAAACAATACAATGAGAAGGATTAATAATTTTTAAAATTTTACCTACCCTACCTTTGTCTTTACCAGAAAGAACTTTTACTTCATCACCCTTTTTTAAATGCTTCATATTATAAAACCTCAGGCGCTAGTGACAAAATTTTAGTAAAATTTTTATTTCTAAGTTCTCTAGGTAGTGGGCCAAATATTCTAGTACCAATTGGTTCTAGTTTATCATTCAGCAACACCGCTGCATTACCAGAAAATCTGATGATCGATCCGTCATTTCTTCGAATTGGGTGTTTAGTTCTAACAATAACTGCGTTATACACTTCTCCCTTTTTTACTTTGGTATGTGGGAGCGCTGATTTTATACTTACTTTAATGACCTCACCTATATTCGCTATTCTCTTTTTTGTAGAGCCACGAACACTAATACATTTTAGATTTTTTGCCCCACTGTTATCTGCAACTTCTAACACGGTCCTCATTTGTATCATGAAATCTTCTCCACAGTTATGCGAGTATCGTCTAAAGGAGCTTTATTGATAATTGACTCCAAACACCATGATTTAGTTTTTGAAACTGGTTTAGTTTCAAATAACACCACATAATCACCTTGGCTACATTGATTTTTTTCATCATGAGCGTATATTTTAGATTTTTTTTTGATAAATTTTCCATACAATGGATGCTTAACCAATCTTGCTACCTCAACAACAATAGTTTTATTAGGTTTATGACTGACAACAGTGCCTTTTACTTTGCGCAGATGATTAACAGTATTCATGATTTTAATTTTGCTTCTTCATGTTGCTTAGTAATTATTTTTGCTACTAATCTTTTAGTTGATTTAGCTGAAAAAGTATTGTTGATGCCAGGATTAAGTTTTTTAATTATTGATTGACGAAATAACAAGTCACGCAATTCTTTTACAGTTGATAAATTTTCGATATTTTTATTTTTTTTAGACATTTTTTTCCTTTACAATCTGGATATAAAAACTGTTTTCACAGAAAGTTTTGCCGAGCCAAGTAAAAAAGCTTTTTGTGCAATTTCCTTCGTCACGCCTTCTAACTCGAATAAAACTTTACCAGGTTGAATCCGAGAAATCCAATATTCTACTGGACCTTTACCCTTACCCATTCTGACTTCAATTGGTTTCTTAGTAACTGGTACATCTGGGAAAATTCGAATCCAAACCTTACCGCCACGTTTTATATATCTAGTTATAGCCCTTCTAGCAGCTTCAATTTCCTTAGCTGTTATTCTACCATGTTCTATAGCTTTTAAACCAAATTCACCAAAAGCAATTGTAACTCCTGATGTTGCAAAACCTCTATTTCTGCCTTTATGTTGTTTTTTATATTTAGTCTTTTTAGGTAATAACATAATCGAAGTTTAATTTATTTTATTTGAATCTTTAGACTCAATCATTGAAAATTTATTACCACGATAAATCCACACTTTGATTCCTATAATACCGTAGGTTGTTTTTGCTATTGCTGTACCATAATCGATTTCAGCTCGTAATGTATGAAGTGGGATTCTACCTTCTCTATTCCATTCAGCCCGAGCAATTTCAGCGCCATTTAATCTTCCAGAAACTCTGACTTTGATTCCTAACGAACCTAATCTCATAGTTGAAGTGATGGCCCTTTTCATTGCTTTTCTAAACATGACTCTTTTTTCAATTTGTTGTGCAATACCTTCTGCAACAAGAGTTGCATCGAGCTCAGGTTTTTTAATTTCTTCGATTTGAATTTTAATGTTATTAATCAGTTTATGTGTGTGATGTTTCTTTTGAAAATCAAGACTACATTTCTCAACTTCAACTTTTAGCTTTTCGATATCTTCACCTTTTTTACCTATAACAATACCTGGTCTAGAAGTTGTGATCGTAATAATACAAGTATCTGCTTCTCTATGGATTAAAATCTTACTCACAGAAGCGTTTTCAAGTTTATTTTGAAGCGTCTTTCTAATGACTAAATCTTGTAGAAGTTGCAAACGGAACAACTGTCTGTTAGCGTACCATTTAGACGACCAATCCGTGGTGATGCCTAATCTAAATCCATTTGGATTAACTTTTTGACCCATAGTATGTTATGAAACTCCTGTGTTTGATAAATGTATAAAAATATGACAATATTGTTTAACGACTCTATAAGCCCTACCTTTTGCTCTTGCATGGATTCTTTTTACCGCCGGTCCTTTTTCAACTAATATTTTTTTCACAATTAACGCTTCCTTCGATATACCATGATTATGGCTTGCATTAGCAATAGCAGAGTTTAGTGCTTTCGCTACAAGCTTCGAGGCTTTTTTATTTGTAAATTGCAAAATAGTTTCAGCTTCTAAAACTGGTTTATTTCTTATTAAATCAACAACCAATCTACATTTCTGACTTGAAGATTTAGCAAAGCGATACGAAGAAGTGATAATCATGTATTATTTAAGAGAAGGTGCCGCTTTACTTGCTGATGCTGAGTGAGCTTTAAAAATTCTTGTAGGCGCAAATTCACCTAATTTATGGCCGACCATATTTTCAGTAATAAAAACCGAGACATGGGTTTTTCCATTATGTATAAGGAGAGTAACACCAACCATTTCAGGAATAACTAAAGATCTGCGTGACCAAGTTTTAATAGATTTCTTTTGATTTCCAAGTTTTGCTTTTTCAATTTTCTTTAGCAAATGCAAATCGACGAACGGTCCTTTTTTAATTGATCTACTCATATTATTTTATCCATTATTTTACTTTACGACTCACAATAGTTGAGTTAGTGCGTTTAACTTTTCTTGTTTTTAAACCTTTAGTTTTTTTACCCCAAGGAGTAACAGGATGTCTACCTCCAGAAGTTTTACCTTCACCACCTCCATGTGGGTGGTCTACTGGATTCATTACTACGCCCCTAACTGTTGGTCTTATACCTCGCCAACGGCTGGCCCCAGCTTTACCTAACTTTCTTAAGTTGTGTTCAAAATTACTGACAGTACCTATAACAGCTCGACAATTTGAATTAATTTTAATAACAAAACCAGATTTAAGTTTTATTGTTACATATTGGTCGTCTCTTGATAGTAATTGTGCGACTGAGCCAGCACTTCGTGCTATCTGTGCTCCTTTACCAAATTTCATTTCTACACAACATATTTGAGTTCCCAATGGGATTGAGGATAGAGGTAAACAATTTCCATCAGAAATCGGTGCTGATGGTCCATTTAAAATGGAGACACCTTTTTTCATTTGCTCAGTAGCGATAATATAAGATCTTTTCCCATTAGCGTAACATATTCTAGCTATTCTTGCGCTTCTGTTTGGATCATACTCGATTGTTTCCACTACCGCCTTACAATTATCCACTGTACGAATAAAATCAATTTCTCTATAAAAACGCTTATTACCACCACCTTGATGTCTTACTGTAATTCTTCCATAATTATTTCTACCTGCTTGTTTGTGAAGTAAAGATAATAACGGTTTATGTGGTTTGTCTTTATTTAAATCAGTATTTTTAACCCTTATGACAAATCTTGCACCGGGAGAAGTAGGTCTTAATTTATATAAACTCATATGTTAGGTTGTCGTAGTGTAGGTAGAGTAATCAATTGAATCGTTATTTTTGAGTACAACATATGCCTTTTTCCAATCTGATTTTTTACCTTTTCTTTGTTTAAAATTTTTAGCTTTCCCTTGCATTATACATGTTCTAACGGTTAGTACGGAAACTTTAAAATGTTCTTGGATTGCTTCTTTAATTTCTAGAACATCAGCATTTACTCGTACAGCAAATACATAGGTACTATTAGAAACAAGTGCATTTGTTTTTTCAGTAATTATAGGCCTAATAATTGTATAGAAATTATTTTTCATCATTTTGTAAATATTGTAATTGCTCGAAGATTGTTTTTTCAAAGACGAAATGATCATATTTTAACAGAATATAAGGATTTAGGTCTTGCGCAGAACAAGTATACACACGAGGGATATTTCTTGACGAAAGATGTGCGTTGTGATTATTTGGATCAAGAATGATGACAGTAGAAACAAGTGGTATCTTAAAAAGATTAAATTTTTGTATGAAGTCTTTTGTAGATGGTTTTTGGAAATTTAATTCTTCCACTATAAATATATTTCCTTTTTGTATTTTTGAAATAAGCAATTGCTTGATCGCAAGTCTATACATTGTCTTATTAATTTTTCCGCCATATGATCTTTTACCACGCGCAGCAAAAGTTACGCCACCCTTTCGCCACAAAGGACTTCTTATTGAACCAGCTCGCGCACGGCCAGTACCTTTCTGTTTCCAAGGTTTAATACCCCCTCCACGAACTTCAGATCTATTTTTTTGCTTAGCTGAACCTGCTCTTTGAATACCCAGATATGAAGTTACGACTTGATGGACGAGAGAGTTATTTAAAGTTGTCTTCATCAATTCATCAGAAAATGAAATAATATTTTTTGTACCTAAAACTGTTATATCCATAATAAAATTAATTTTTAAATATCATTTCAGAAATTTGTTTGAGTTTCGTAGTTAATGTAACATATGACCCTGGAGCACCTGGAATAGAACCTTGCAATACAATTATATTTCTTGTTGGATCGATTTGAAAAATTGGAATATGCTCTACGGTTGAAATCTTATTCCCCATTTGACCTGGCATTTTTTTTCCAATAAAAACCCTACCAGGTGTCTGACGCTGACCGGTAGACCCAGGAACACGATGAGAACGTGAATTACCATGTGAAGCGTCTTGTGTGGCAAATCCATATTTTTTTACAGTGCCTGCAAAACCTTTTCCTTTTGATACTCCTCTAACAGTTAACAATGTACCAATTGCAAGATTCTCAATTGCTAATACAGATCCAACTACAAAAGGTTGTTCAGGGGAATTCAGGCGTACTTCATAAAGTTTTGACATGCAAGGTGTTGAAGATTTATGGAATAATGACTTATTTGATTTATTAATTTTAGAATCCTTAACTTCATTACCTGTAGAAATTAAAAGTGCATCATACCCATCACACGATTGATTTTTAATCCTTACTACAGTATGTTTAGTGTATGTTAGAACCGTAACAGGAATATTAGATGCTTGCTCATTAAAAACATTAGTCATCCCAATTTTTTTTGCAATAAATGAAAAATTATTCTCGTTCATGTCTCTTATCCTGTTAATTTGATATCAATTGATACACCAACAGCTAATGCTAATCTATTCAAAGCATCCATGGTTTTATCAGTGGGTTCAATTATATATATAATTCTAGAATATGTTCTTATTTCATATTGATCCCTAGCATCCTTATCTATGTGGGGAGAAGTTAAAATAGTAAAACGTTCAATTGTACGAGGCAATGGTACAGGGCCCCGCACTCGAGCACCAGTTCTCTTAACAGTATCTATAATTTCTTTTACAGAAGAGTCAAGTATACGATGATCGTAACTTTGCAACCTTAATTTTACATTTTGTTTATTTATTGACATTAGTTTTTACATTATTCAATTATTTTTGTTACTACCCCTGCACCCACTGTTTTTCCACCTTCTCGTATTGCAAAACGCACACCGTTTTCCATTGCAATTGCGTTAATCAAGTTTACATTAATTTTTACATTGTCTCCAGGCATGATCATTTCTGTTCCACTCGGTAGTTGTACCTCACCGGTTACATCGGTAGTTCTAAAATAGAACTGTGGTCGATATCCATTAAAAAATGGAGTGTGTCTTCCACCTTCATCTTTTGAGAGCACATACACCTCTGCTTCAAATTTTGTATGTGGAGTTATGCTTCCTGGTTTACAAAGCACTTGACCCCGCTCTACTTCTTCTCGTTTAGTGCCTCTCAGAAGAACACCAACATTATCGCCGGCTTGCCCTTCATCAAGCAGCTTTCTGAACATCTCAACTCCGGTACAGGTAGTTTTTTGAGTTGGTCTGATGCCAACTATTTCTATTTCATCGCCAACCAGCACCCTACCTCGATCAACCCTACCAGTAACTACGGTACCTCGACCTGATATTGAAAAGACATCTTCAATAGGGAGTAGGAATGGTTGATCAATGGGTCGTTCTGGAATTGGTATAAATGAATCCATGGCTTCTACTAATTTTTCAATTGCTTTAGTGCCGATGTCTGACTGGTCACCTTCAACAGCTTTGAGCGCACTTCCGATGATGATTGGTGTTTCATCGCCTGGGAATTCATACTTTTTAAGTAAATCGCGAACTTCTAACTCAACCAAGTCAATGAGTTCTTTATCATCGACCATGTCTGCCTTATTGAGGAAGACGACGATGCGAGGAACACCTACCTGACGAGCAAGGAGAATATGTTCTCGGGTTTGTGGCATAGGTCCATCATTTGCTGATACCACCAAAATTGCACCATCCATTTGGGCGGCACCTGTAATCATATTTTTAACATAGTCAGCATGGCCAGGGCAATCCACATGCGCATAGTGACGGTTAGTTGAGTAATACTCAACATGAGAAGTAGAGATAGTGATACCTCGAGCTTTTTCTTCAGGGGCATTATCAATTTGATCATACCCTTTAACCTCACCACCAAATTTCTTAGCCATAACCATAGTAAGTGCGGCAGTAAGAGTGGTTTTACCATGATCGACATGGCCTATGGTACCTACATTAACATGGGGTTTAGTGCGTTCAAATTTTTCTTTTGACATATTATCATTCTCCTTATTTCATTTACTGTGATTTACGTTTAATTAAACTTTCCGCGATTTGATTTGGTAATTCTAAATATTTAGAAAATTCCATAGTGTAAGTAGCTCGCCCTTGAGTTGCAGAACGTAAATCTGTAGCATAGCCAAACATCTCGGACAACGGAACCTCTGCGCGAACCAATTTACCCATAGGTGTGTCTTCCATTCCGCTAAGTACCCCTCTTCTACGATTCAAATCTCCCATTACATCACCCATATAATCCTCAGGTGAAATTACCTCTACCTTCATAATTGGTTCTAAAATGATAGGGTGTGCCTTTAATGCACCTTCTTTAAATGCGTAAGAAGCTGCGAGTTTAAAAGCTATTTCAGATGAGTCCACATCATGGTAAGAGCCATCAAAAACAGTTACTTTAACATCAACTACAGGGTATCCTGCAAGTACTCCATTTGTCATTTGCTCTTTTACACCTTTGTCAATTGCTGGTATGTATTCTTTAGGAATGGATCCCCCAACAACTTCGTTCGCAAATTGATAGCCGGTACCGGGTGGTAGGGGCTCAATTTTAATATAAACATGGCCGTATTGTCCTCTTCCACCACTTTGGCGAATGAATTTACCTTCTTGCTCAACAGGTTTTCTAATAGTTTCTCGATATGCAACTTGAGGGTTTCCTACATTTGCTTCAACTTTGAATTCTCTTTTCAGTCGATCCACAATTATTTCAAGATGCAACTCACCCATTCCAGAAATAATAGTCTGACCAGACTCTTCATCTGTTCTAACCCGAAAGGATGGGTCTTCTTGGGCTAATCTAAATAATGCAATTCCCATTTTTTCTTGATCATTTTTAGTTTTAGGTTCAATTGCAACCGATATAACGGGCTCAGGAAATTCCATTTTTTCTAAGGTAATTTGTTTTTGGAGATCGCACAAAGTGTCGCCAGTAGTTACATCTTTCAGCCCAACAGCAGCAACTATATCACCTGCGAAAGCCTCTTTTATTTCCTCACGAGAATTTGCATGCATTCTAACCAGTCGACCTATACGCTCTTTACGATCTTTGATTGGATTAAAAACAGTATCGCCTGTTGCAATTTTTCCTGAATAGATTCTAAAAAATGACAGAGTGCCAACAAAAGGATCTGTTGCGATTTTAAACGCAATACCGCTAAATGGTTCGTCATCGCTAGCCTTACGTTGGTCTGGTATTTTATTATCCAAAGCGACTCCTTTAATGGGTGGTAAATCAGCAGGTGAAGGTAAATACCTAATCACCCCATCAAGTACCAACTGGACGCCTTTATTTTTAAAAGCTGACCCACAAAAAACTGGAATAATTTCGCCTTGAATAGTCCGTTTTCGTAGACCTTGATATATCTGATCTTCTGAAAGTGTTGAGTGTTCAAGATATTGATTCATCAATTTTTCATCAGCCTCACATGCATTTTCTAATAACTTTTCATAATAGGTATCAGCCACTTCTTTTAAATTCTCTGGGATTTCTTCTAAAGTAAAAGTTAACCCTTGATTGGTGTCATTCCAGCGGATGGCTTTTCTTTTAACTAAATCGATGACGCCGGTAAAATTATCTTCTGAGCCTATTGGAAGTGACACTGCGACAGGTTTAGCATTTAAGCGAGTTTTAATTTGCTCAAGTACTCTATAAAAATCAGCCCCTGCTCTATCCATTTTGTTAACAAAAGCAATTCTTGGAACTTTATATTTGTTAGCCTGTCTCCAAACGGTCTCAGATTGAGGTTCAACACCACCAACTGCACAAAAAAGACCAACGGCTCCATCCAATACACGTAAAGATCTCTCAACTTCGATAGTGAAATCGACATGCCCGGGAGTGTCAATAATATTAATTCTATGTTCAGGTAAGTTAGCTGCCATACCTTTCCAGAAACAAGTTGTAGCAGCCGAAGTGATGGTTATACCCCGTTCTTGTTCTTGTGGCATCCAATCCATAACTGCAGCTCCATCATGAACTTCTCCAATTTTATGAGTGACTCCGGTATAAAACAGTACGCGTTCAGTGGTTGTAGTTTTACCGGCATCGATATGAGCCATTATACCTATATTTCTATAGTTTTCTATTGGGACCGCTCTAGACATACCATTTCCTGAATTTTACCACCTGAAATGAGCAAAGGCTTTATTCGCTTCAGCCATTCTGTGAGTATCTTCACGCTTCTTAATTGCTTGTCCTTTATTTTCAAACGCATCAAGTAATTCGGATGATAATTTTTGAACCATATTTTTATCCTTTCGATTATGTGCTGCATCAAGGACCCATCTCATTGCTAAAGAAAGCTTTCTTGAAGGCCTTACTTCTATTGGAACTTGGTAAGAAGCGCCTCCAACTCTTCTTGACTTAACTTCAACAAATGGGCTAACATTTTCAAGTGACTGTTCAACTACCTTAAGAGGGTTTTGATGGCCTTTTGATTCTATAATTGCCATAGCGCCATATAGTATTTTTTCTGCAATAGATTTTTTTCCACGCTCCATAATCATATTAATGAACTTAGAAAGTATTAAACTTTGATACACTGGATCAGGTTTGATTTTTCTTGTAACAGCTGAATGACGTCTTGACATATTTCGTTAAGTTGTTTTTTGTTTTTTTGTTCCATATAATGATCTACCTTGTTTTCTATTTTTCACTCCTTGAGTATCGAGTGTCCCTCTAACAATGTGGTATCTCACACCAGGTAAATCTTTTACTCTTCCGCCCTTAATAAGCACGACCGAATGTTCTTGAAGGTTGTGTCCCTCACCTCCAATATATGAAGTTACTTCAAAACCATTAGTTAACCTAACTCTTGCTACTTTTCTTAAGGCAGAGTTCGGTTTTTTAGGGGTTGTAGTGTAGACACGAGTACACACTCCTCTTCTCTGGGGACAAGATGTAAGCGCAGGTACCTTCGTTTTGTATGAAGGTGACAATCTTGGTTTTCTAACCAATTGATTAACGGTAGTCATAATTAGTATTCTTATCTAGAGTTCAAAATATTTTCTACTAAAAATCTCCTGATAAGGACGATTATTATACCCTAAAAATTATAAAAAGTAGGAATTATTTGTCTAATGATGCTAATTGTTTTGCAATTTCAATCTCTGCATTTTTTCTTTCAGATACAGCTTTAATTTTTTTCTTAACTTTTAATGAAAAACCGGTTCCAGCTGGGATAAGCCCACCCACAACAACATTTTCTTTTAGCCCTAATAGCGGATCTATCCTTCTTCTAATTGCAGATTCAGTTAAAATTCTAGTTGTTTCTTGAAATGACGCTGCAGATATAAAGGAATCTGTCACTAAGGAGGCTCGTGTTATTCCTAGCAACACATTTGTGTACTCTGCTGGTTTTTGGTTTTTCTGAATGAGCTCTTGATTAGCAATATCAACTTTAATTCTATCAATTTGCTCACCAGGAAGAAATAAAGAATCGCCAGAATTATCAATTTCTACTTTTCTGAGCATTTGTCTAATGATCAATTCTATATGTTTATCATTAATTTTAACAGCTTGAAGTCTATAAACATCTTGAATTTCTTTTACCAAATATTCGGAAAGCTTCGCTACCCCCATCAACCTAAGAATGTCATGTGGATCAACTTCTTTTCCTTCGCTTATAATTTCACCTTTTTCTATTTTCTCACCTTCATGGACATTTATTTTTCTCCATTTAGGTAACATAATTTCTTCTAAGATTTCATTAGTTTCACTGATAATATGAGTGCGTCTTTTGCCTTTGGTTTCTTTTCCAAAAGCTATTACACCATCAAATTTTGCTAACACGGCAGTATCTTTGGGATGCCTTGCTTCAAATAAATCTACAATTCTTGGTAATCCACCAGTTATATCAGAACTTCGTGCCGACTCTTCAGGTATAACAGCCAGTACATCGCCTGGTAACACTTCTTGTTTCTCAGCCACTCTCAGTAACGAAGATTCTGTAAGTAAATATGAAATTGGTATCTCTGAACTTTTATAAAATAGTTCGTTCCCACTACCATCCACAAGCTTAATAGTTGGTTTAATAGAAGTGTCTGAAGTAGAAGAAGTCTTACTTGCATCAAGTACTACATAATTACCTATACCTGTTTGGGCATCTTCTTGATACTCAACATTCACCCTGTCAACAAAGTTCTCAAACTTTACATACCCCTTATGTTCACAAATAATTGGGTAGGTGTGCGGATCCCAGCTAGCAACTAATTTTCCAACTTGGACTTCGTCCAAGTTATTATAGTTAATTACTGAACCGTATGGTACTTTATAACGACCTTTTTCAGTGTCGTTTTTATCCAATATACTAACCCTACCTGATCGAGAAATGACAGTTCTTGTACCGTCTCTATTAACAATAGTTCTGAGATCTTGATACACAACTTTACCATCGACAGGTGAGTCAACTTTATTTTGGGCAACAGTTCTAGAAGTCGCACCACCGATATGGAAAGTACGCATAGTCAACTGTGTACCAGGCTCACCAATTGATTGCGCAGCAATAACACCAACCGCTTCACCAATAGAAACTAATTTACCTCGTGCTAAATCTCTGCCGTAGCACATAGCACATAGACCATATTTTGACTCACAAGTAATTACTGAACGGACAAAAATTGAGTCTATCTTATGTTTTTCGAGTAATTCAATGTGTTTTTCTGTTAGTAAAGTATTTTTCTTTATTAATATTTGATCTGTATTTTTATGGGTTTGTAAGTCTTCCGCGCACACTCTACCAAGTACACGAGATGATAATGATTCAACAATCTCACCACCTTCAATAACGCTACTGCTTGTTATACCGTTAGCCGTGCCACAATCTTCCTCAACTATAACTAAATCTTGTGCAACATCAACAAGTCGTCGAGTTAAATAACCAGAATTCGCTGTTTTTAGAGCTGTGTCGGCAAGTCCTTTTCTCGCTCCATGGGTTGAAATAAAATACTGATGCACATCTAACCCTTCTTTAAAGTTTGCAGTTATTGGGGTTTCAATAATAGTTCCATCAGGTTTCGCCATCAATCCTCGGATTCCAGAAAGTTGGCTAATTTGTTGCAAAGAACCTCTTGCTCCTGAATCCCACATCATGTAAATAGAGTTGAAAGATGGTTGCTTTTGATTTTCGCCAGTAAGTGGGTTAGTGACTGTTTCAGTCTCTAAATTATTTCTCATAGAAATTGTAATCTCTTCATTAATTTTTGACCAGACATCAATTACTTTATTGTAACGCTCACCTTCTGTAATCAATCCATTATTAAATTGGTTAAAGATCTTTTTAATTTCTTCATGCCCTCGATTAATGAGAATATCCTTGTTTTTAGGGACTAAAATATCATCCATACCTATTGAAACAGCAACTCTTGTTGCAAATTGAAGACCGTAGGCCATAAGATTATCAGCAAAAGTAACAGTCTCTTTAATGCCAATTGCATGATAGCACTTATTAATAGCACTCGAAATTGCTTTTTTTGTCATGACTAAGTTAAGAACATTAAAACTTAATCCAATAGGAAGCAATCTAGATAATATCGCGCGACCAGTTGTAGTTTTATAAACGCGACATTCAGAAGTTATTTCACCATCTTTATTAAAATTTCGCTCCTCTATTTTGCAAAATATTTGAGCATTAAGGCCCAATTGACCAGTCAAATACGCTCTCTCAACTTCGTCAGGATCAACATAAAAACTACCTTCACCTAAATCGAAGAGTCTTTCTTTTGTCATTGAATATAAACCTAAAACAATATCTTGGGAAGGTACAATATTAGGTTCTCCGTTTGCGGGAGATAGTATATTATTAGATGAAAGCATCAGAATCTTAGCTTCTAGTTGAGCTTCTATTGAAAGCGGGACATGGACTGCCATTTGGTCACCATCAAAATCTGCATTAAATGCAGTACAGACTAATGGATGTAACTGTATTGCTTTTCCTTCAATCAATACAGGTTCAAAAGCTTGAATTCCTAGTCGATGTAATGTTGGAGCGCGATTTAACAAAATAGGATGTCCTTTAATTACTTCATCAAGAATATCCCAAACGATTGATTCTTCTCGATCTACCATTTTTCGTGCTAGCTTTATTGTCGTACTTAGACCTCGTAGTTGAAGTTTGGAAATTATAAATGGTTTAAACAATTCTAAAGCCATTTTTTTTGGTAATCCACATTGATGCAGTCTTAAATTCGGACCAACAACAATCACTGATCGACCAGAATAATCAACTCTTTTTCCAAGTAAATTCTGTCTAAATCTTCCTTGCTTTCCTTTAATCACATCTGCGAGAGATTTTAAAGGTCTTCTATTTGTCCCCAGAGTAGCGCGTGAACGTCTACTATTATCAATGAGCGCGTCTACGGCTTCTTGCAACATTCTTTTTTCATTTCTAATAATGATATCAGGGGAATGAATCTCCAAAAGTCGTTTTAATCTATTATTACGATTGATGACTTTACGGTATAGATCATTCAAATCTGCCGATCCAAATCTTCCACCATCAAGAGGCACTAAAGGTCTAAGATCCGGAGGTAGTACAGGTAACACTGTCATAACCATCCATTCAGGACGATTTTTGGATGTTATAAACGAGTCAATAATTTTTAGCCGTTTAGATAGTCTTTTTAGTTTAATTTCTGATTTATTTTTTTGGAGTAACTCGTGAGTGGCTTTTTTTTCGTTCTCTAGATTGATCTCGCATAACATCGAATGAATAGCTTCAGGTCCCATCTTGGCATCAAAATCTTCTCCAAACTGCTTAATTTTATCCAAGTACTCTTGGTCTGTAAGTAACTGGCCTTTCTTTAAATCAGTTAACCCAGGGTCAATAACTAAAAATCTTTCAAACGCTAAGATACTTTGTAATTGCTTTAAAGTCAAATCTAAGAGCAATCCAATTCTTGAAGGAAGTGAGTTCACGAACCAAGTATGAACTACTGGGGACGCCAATTCAATATGACCCATTCGGTCTCTTCTGACTTTTGACAAAGTTACTTCTACGCCACATTTTTCGCAAACTTGACCTTTATGTTTGGATCGTTTATATTTTCCACACAAGCATTCAAAATCTTTTACAGGCCCAAATATTTTTGCACAAAATAATCCGTCACGTTCTGGCTTAAAAGTTCTGTAATTTATCGTTTCTGATTTTCTTACTTCACCAAAAGACCAACTTCGAATAGTTTCTGGAGAAGCAATTGAAATCTCAATCGCATCCACAGATTTAAGCTTTCTTTGCTTCGACTGAAATTGCTTTGAAAATATTTGATCAAACTGAATATTCATACTTTTTATTTCTCCATTTCGTGCACTTTAATATCGAGTGCAATTGAGCGAATTTCTTTTATCAGCACATTAAACGATTCTGGAACCTCAGATTCAAAGGATTGCCCACCCTCAATAATGTTTTTATACACTCTATTTCTTCCAGAAATGTCATCTGACTTATAAGTCAATAGCTCATGTAATGTATGTGCAGCGCCATACGCTTGTAGTGCCCAAACTTCCATTTCGCCAAATCGCTGACCACCAAATTGAGCTTTCCCACCTAAAGGCTGCTGAGTAACTAACGAATAAGGTCCGGTACTACGTGCATGCATTTTCTCATCGACTAGATGGTTTAACTTGAGCATATACATATAACCAATTGTGACAGGATTTAAAAATTTATCGCCTGTAACTCCATCATATAGAGTAACTTTACCACTGGTAGGAAGTTTAGCAAGTGTCAACATTTTTTTAATATCCTCTTCTGAGGCTCCGTTAAAAACTGGAGTGGCAAAAGGGATTCCGCCAATCAGATTATTGACAAGTTGAGTAAAGTCATGTTCTGAAAAATTTTTAAATTTATTTACAGTTGGGTCAGATGAGCCATATACTAAATTTAAAAATTCTTTGCATTCAATTTGAGTCGCATTCTTTTCTAACAATTTAGCGAGTTGATTACCTAATGCTTTAGAAGCCCATCCTAAATGCGTTTCCAAAACTTGGCCAATGTTCATACGGCTAGGCACACCTAACGGATTTAGTACAATATCAACAGGCGTACCATCTTCCAAAAATGGCATATCTTCTACAGGCACAACCATAGAAATAACTCCTTTATTACCATGCCTTCCAGCCATTTTGTCACCTGGTTGTAATCTACGTTTTACTGCAATGAACACTTTTACCATCTTCAGAACATTAGGTGGCAGATCATCATGTCGAGTAATGTTTGCTTTCATTTCATCAAACATTTTTTTATATTTTTTATTTAAATCATCGGCTTGAGAGGAAAGAATTTCTAACTTATCTGCTACTGTTGGGTCTTTAATTCTAATTTCAAATATCTCATCTGAGCTAAATTGATTTAGTAAATTATCATCTAAAACCACACCAGATTTACAAGAACCTAGTGAATGTTGTAATTTGTGACCTTTAACAACAAGTTTGACGCGTTTAATAATATCTTCTTTTTGAATTCTAACCTCATCGTCGATATTCTTCTTAAGTTTAGCAACCTCTTCTTTTTCAATTGACAGTGCCCTGGAGTCTTTTGGTATGCCCTCACGTGTAAACACTCGCACATCAACGACTACACCTTCCATTCCTTGAGGAGCTCTAAGTGAGCTATCTTTGACTTCAGTAGCTTTCTCAGCAAATATAGCCCTAAGAAGTTTTTCTTCTGGACTCTGCTGAATTTCCCCTTTGGGGGTGACCATCCCAACTAAAATATCATTCGGTTTGACCTCAGAACCAATATAAATAACACCCGAATCATCAAGTTTATTCAGTAGGTGTTCGGAGACATTAGGTATGTCAGAAGTGATCTCTTCTTTACCTAGTTTTGTATCTCTAGCAATACATTCCAATTCTTCAATATGGATTGATGTAAATCTATCTTCTTTGACAACTCGCTCAGATATTAATATTGAATCTTCAAAATTATATCCGTTCCAAGGCATAAAAGCTACAAGCATGTTTTGACCTAGGGCAAGCTCTCCCAAATCACTGCATTGACCATCCGCCAACACATCACCAGCGTGAACTTTTTCACCAATTTTAACTATTGGTTTTTGATTGATACACATATTTTGATTGGATCTAGTGTATTTAACCAAATTATATATATCTACACCAGATTGGATTTTATGCTTTTCTATTTCATCTTCATTAACCCGCACAACAACTCGATTTGACTCAACCCGATCAACAACACCACTTCTTTTTGCAACAACAGTTGCTCCAGAATCTATGGCAACAATTTTCTCAAGACCTGTTCCAACAAGTGGTTTTTCTGGTCTAAGTAAAGGCACAGCTTGTCTTTGCATATTTGAACCCATAAGCGCTCTGTTCGCGTCATCATGTTCAAGAAATGGTATTAATGCCGCAGCTACAGACACAATTTGACTAGGTGAGACGTCAATGTACTGTACCTGGTCGCATGAAATTAGGAGAAATTCGTTTTTATATCTGCAAGTAACTAACTCACTCGTCAATTTTCCATTTGAATCCACGGGGGTGCGTGCCTGAGCAATTATAAAATTACTTTCTTCAATCGCACTTAGATAAACCACATGCTTGGATACAATGCCTTTATCAACTCTAAAATATGGGGTAATTAAAAAACCATATCGATTAATCTTTGAATACATCGCCAAAGAATTTATCAATCCAATATTTGGACCTTCTGGAGTTTCTATAGGGCAAATTCTACCGTAATGAGTAGGGTGCACATCTCTAACTTCAAAACCAGCTCTATCTCTAGCCAAACCACCTGGTCCCAGCGCTGAAATTCTTCTCTTGTGTGTTACTTCAGATAATGGATTGATTTGATCCATAAACTGACAAAGAGGGCTTTTGTTAAAAAACTCTTTTAATGCGTATGTAACAGGTTTGGAGTTAATAATTTCGTGATACTCTGCTTCGTCATTTTCATACTGCGACAAGCGATCCATAACAGATCTTTCTAGTCTCACTAAACCTATTCTAAATTGATTTTCAATCATCTCACCTGCAGTTCTGATTCTTCTGTTGCCAAGATTATCAATATCATCAACCTCATCTCTACCATCTCTAATATTAATTAGAACTCTCATAGTGTCAACAATATCTTCTTTGGTTAGGACTGTAGGACCAGTTAAATCTTTTCTTTTCATTCTTAAATTAAATTTCATCCGACCAACATCAGATAGATCATACCGAGCAGGTTGAAAAAAAAGATTTTTGAAAAAATCATTGAGAACATCCTGGGTGACAGGTTCACCAGGTCGCATTAATCTAAACAATTCTGTGAGGGCATCAGTGGTACTGTTACATTTATCAATATCTAGGGTTTGAGCGATATAGGGTCCACGATCAATTTCATTTGTCAAAATAATTGGGAACTTATCTATACTGTGTTTAATTAGATCACTCAATAGCTCAGAAGTTACAGGTGTGTTAATGTGATGTAATATTTCACCGGTTTTTCGATCATACATTGGTTTGGATAATCGTTTTTGGTATAACCAGTGTTCTGGCAAACTAATAAATTTTACCTTTGCATCCGCTAATTCCTGAATATGTTTTTCTGTTATACGTTTACCCTTTGAAACTACTATTGATTTGTTCAGCATAATGTCAAACGGGGCTAATTCATTTAGAAATAATTCGGGATTAAATTCGATGGTGTATCCAATTCCATCAGTGTGAAGAATATCAACACAAGTATAGAACAATTTAAGAATAGACTCTTCATCGTATTCAAGTGCTTTTAGCAAAACTGTTGCAGGAATTTTTCTCTTCCTATCAATTCTAATATACAAGCAATCCTTAGTATCAAACTCAAAATCCAACCATGATCCTCTATAGGGTATAATTCGAGCTAAATAAAGCAATTTACCAGAAGTATGAGTTTTGCCTTCGTCATGATCAAATAGCACACCTGGTGATCTATGCAGTTGTGAAACAAGTACTTTTTCGACGCCATTAACGACAAAGGTGCCATACTCAGTCATAAGCGGTATTTCAGCTAAATAAATTTCATGTTGGCTAATTTCTTTTACTTTTTTTCTAGTTTCATTATCTTTTTGTTTTTGATACATTACGACACGAACCGTAACAACCAATTGAGAAACATAACTAACATTTCTAATAATTGCTTCTCTTACATTAAATAAGGGTGGTTTTAATTTTGAACTTACATATTCAATTTGAATATTACCAGAATGGCTTTTTAATGGAAAAAAAGCACTAAGGACACGCTCTATACCCGAAGATATCTCAACCCCATTTTCAGCTCTTTTTTCTAGAAAGAACTTGTACGAATGTAACTGAATATCAAGTAGCTTTGTCTGAATTTGTTGATCAGAAGAAATATTGGTATGTACACCAAAAAACTTACGAATTCTTTTTTTTTCAGTATGAGAAATTGACTGCATGTAATTAATTGACACCTATATTGTTATAAAGTGAAGGACAAATATTTATAAAGAACAAGATGCTACTTAAGCTCAACTTGTGCGCCAGCGTCTGTCAATTTCTTAGCTACTTCTTCTGCATCTTTTTTAGGTAGATTTTCCTTAATAATTTTTGGAGCTCCGTCAACTAAATCTTTTGCTTCTTTAAGGCCTAGTCCAGTTAGCTCTTTGACTACCTTAATTAGACCAACTTTATTATCCCCAGATTTTAATAACATTACATTAAAAGAGTCTTTTACTGGTTCAGCTACCGAAGCAGCACCACCACTTGCAGGACCTGCTGCCACAACTGCTTGCGCGGCAGTAACTCCGAATTTTTCCTCCATGGCTTTGACCAAGTCAACGATTTCCATTACTGACTTGCTTGAAATAGCTTCTATTATTTGATCATTTGTAAGCGACATACTTATATTCTCCTTTACTTTATTTTTTGTTTAATGAAATTGCATGAATTGTTGATGCTAGTTTTTGCGGGATTTGAAAAAGTGTGCGAGCAAGTTTAGTCACTGGCATTTTTAATAATCCTGCAAGTATAGCAATTGCTTCTTGACGGTTCGGTAAGTTAGCAACCCTACCTAGTTCGTCTTTTTCAAATACCCTTCCTTCAATAACAATTAAAGCAGGTTTTAAATTTGAATAAGACGCAAGTGCTTGATTAATCAAACGCGGAGCACCTACCATCTCTCCAAGCGAAAAAGCATAAAGCAAATGTCCATGAAGTCTATCATTAGCGCTTTCAAAAGAAGTGTTCTTGAATCCTACTCGTGCTAATGTATTTTGAACTATTTTAATTTTCACTTGAGCTTTTCTTGCTGCGCTTCTAAGCAATGTGAGCTCAGCATTATTCATACCAGTATAGGTTGCAACAACTAAAGAACTTGACTTCTCTGCAAGTTCTTTTATTTCCGCAACAATTAATTCTTTTTGACTTCTATTTAATGTCATAATTACTACCTCAGTCCAGACATATCAATTCTCACTGAAGGACTCATAGTTGCAGACACATACAGTTTCTGTAAAAACAAGCCTTTACTTGAAGATGGTTTTAACTTTTGGATTTCACTGAGTAAGGTTTTTATATTGTCCACTATTTTATCACTAGAGAAGTTGATTTTACCAACTGATGTATGAATAATTCCAGCTTTATCATTTCTAAATATTGCTTGCCCTGATTTAGCGTTTTTTACCGCAATTTCAACATCGTTTGAAACGGTGCCAAGTTTCGGATTGGGCATTAATCCTTTAGGACCGAGAATTTGTCCTAATGTTGAAACATATTTCATAGTAGAAGGCATGGCAATTAAAATATCAAAATCAAAAACGCCTTCTTTGATTGATTTAGCTAGATCATCAGTACCAACAATATCTGCGCCTGCCTGTGAAGCTTTATGAGCATGTTCACCTTCGGCAAAAACTGCAACACGTTTAGTTTTACCTACTCCATGAGGTAACGTTATCGCCCCTCGAACTGTTTGCTCAGATTTAGATGCGTCTATACCGAGAACGATTGCAATATCCACCGATTGATTAAATTTAGTAATCGGAGTCTTTTTTAAAATTTCAATGGCGTCAATTAGAACATAGAACGTTTCTCTATTAATACTTGATTGGGCAGAAATATATCTTTTACTTCTTTTCATTTTTACACTCCATCAACTTCCAAACCCATACTTCTAGCGGAACCAGCAATTATCCGAATAGCAGCATCAAGTTCAAAAGCATTAAGGTCTTCTTGCTTTACCTTGACGATTTCTTCAAGCTGTTTTCTTGTGACTTTACCAACTTTATTTTTATTTGGCACCCCGCTTCCTTTTTGGATTCCAGATGCTTTTTTCAAAAGTATTGTTGCAGGAGGTGACTTCATTATGAAGGTAAAACTTTTATCTTTATAGATAGTAATGACAACAGGTATCGGAAGACCTTTTTCTATGCTTTCTGTCTTAGCGTTAAATTGTTTACAAAAGTCCATAATATTAATTCCTCTTGGGCCAAGAGCAGTGCCAACTGGAGGACTTGGATTAGCTTGGCCTGCTGCAACTTGCAATTTTACATACCCTGTTATTTCTTTTGCCATAAATTCTCCTTTTCCTATTTTAATTTAACTACTTGACTAAACTCCATATCAACAGGAGTCGGACGACCAAAAACCGTCAGAGAAATTTTTAATCTATTTCTCTCAAAATCAACTTCTTCTACAGTACCACTAAAATCGTTAAATGGACCGCTGGTAACTCTAACAAACTCACCGGGTGAGAATAGTACCTTTGGCTTTGGTTTGTTGACGCCTTCTTCAATTTGACCTCTAATGCTATTAATATCATTATCAGCGATCGGCTCAGGTTGATCTCCCCTGCCCCCAATAAATCCTAAAAGATTTGGAGTGTGCCTAATTAAGTGCCAACTCTCACTTGTTAAAGCCATTTGAATAAAAATATAACCGGGGTACAGCCGACGTTCTACTTTTCTCTTCTGTCCTGATTTAATTTCAATCACATTTTCTGTTGGAACTAATATTTCACCAAAAAATTGTGTCATATTTAATCGAGCAATTCGTTCTTTTAAAGTTACTACTGCTTTTTGTTCATTTCCTGAATAGGCTTGAACTATGTACCATTTCATTTCTATCTGCTGATCGGTCATTTTAAAATCCTAAAAAGTTTCTCACTACCCATCCAAAAAATAAATCGATGAGCCAAAGTATCAAACTTAACACAATAACCGCAACTAAAACTTGAAAAGTTACTGTCATTGTTTCAACTCGTGTCGGGTAAACCATTTTCTTTAATTCAAATGCAGATTCTTTAATAAAAACAAAAAGACTGCTTGATAATTCAAAGAATCTTTGTTTGAAAGATTCTTTTGGATGATTCTTATCAATTTTTAATGATTTAGATATTTTATTCATTTAATTTCTATATATTCAGTGGCAGGCCAGGAGGGACTTGAACCCCCAACCTACGGTTTTGGAGACCGTTGCTCTACCAATTGCGCTACTGGCCTAAACATAATCTCCGTATTATTCAATTATTTTTGTTACTACCCCTGCACCCACTGTTTTTCCACCTTCTCGTATTGCAAAACGCACACCGTTTTCCATTGCAATTGCGTTAATCAAGTTTACATTAATTTTTACATTGTCTCCAGGCATGATCATTTCTGTTCCACTCGGTAGTTGTACCTCACCGGTTACATCGGTAGTTCTAAAATAGAACTGTGGTCGATATCCATTAAAAAATGGAGTGTGTCTTCCACCTTCATCTTTTGAGAGCACATACACCTCTGCTTCAAATTTTGTATGTGGAGTTATGCTTCCTGGTTTACAAAGCACTTGACCCCGCTCTACTTCTTCTCGTTTAGTGCCTCTCAGAAGAACACCAACATTATCGCCGGCTTGCCCTTCATCAAGCAGCTTTCTGAACATCTCAACTCCGGTACAGGTAGTTTTTTGAGTTGGTCTGATGCCAACTATTTCTATTTCATCGCCAACCAGCACCCTACCTCGATCAACCCTACCAGTAACTACGGTACCTCGACCTGATATTGAAAAGACATCTTCAATAGGGAGTAGGAATGGTTGATCAATGGGTCGTTCTGGAATTGGTATAAATGAATCCATGGCTTCTACTAATTTTTCAATTGCTTTAGTGCCGATGTCTGACTGGTCACCTTCAACAGCTTTGAGCGCACTTCCGATGATGATTGGTGTTTCATCGCCTGGGAATTCATACTTTTTAAGTAAATCGCGAACTTCTAACTCAACCAAGTCAATGAGTTCTTTATCATCGACCATGTCTGCCTTATTGAGGAAGACGACGATGCGAGGAACACCTACCTGACGAGCAAGGAGAATATGTTCTCGGGTTTGTGGCATAGGTCCATCATTTGCTGATACCACCAAAATTGCACCATCCATTTGGGCGGCACCTGTAATCATATTTTTAACATAGTCAGCATGGCCAGGGCAATCCACATGCGCATAGTGACGGTTAGTTGAGTAATACTCAACATGAGAAGTAGAGATAGTGATACCTCGAGCTTTTTCTTCAGGGGCATTATCAATTTGATCATACCCTTTAACCTCACCACCAAATTTCTTAGCCATAACCATAGTAAGTGCGGCAGTAAGAGTGGTTTTACCATGATCGACATGGCCTATGGTACCTACATTAACATGGGGTTTAGTGCGTTCAAATTTTTCTTTTGACATATTATCATTCTCCTTATTTCATAGTATGGAGCCCATAACCGGAATCGAACCGGTGACCTCTTCCTTACCAAGGAAGTGCTCTACCGACTGAGCTATATGGGCATCAGTAGTGGAGCGGGTGAGCAGGATCGAACTGCCACCATCAGCTTGGAAGGCTGAGGTTCTACCATTGAACTACACCCGCGGTTAAAATTATCTACCACCTGGTGGAGGGGGTAGGATTCGAACCTACGAAGGCATAGCCAACAGATTTACAGTCTGCCCTCGTTGACCGCTTGAGTACCCCTCCTTGCGTTCAAGGCCCAATACTACGGCCAATTATTATAACACAAAATAAATTAAGAGTTAACATAAAATAAAGCCCTACTCATAGCGTAGAAGTTGGGAGCTATGTAACTAATCTAGCCTACAGTTAGGTAATTTTTGTTGTAGCCAGAGCTCAAACAAGGTAGCATGCCAAAGAGTATTACCTGCTATGGGGGTTCTACCAAGATTATTGGGATCAGTAAGCAACCGCTCAATAGTTTTTTGGTTAAATAAATTTCTATGTTTACAATTTTGAGATGTTAATGTATCGGTAACAAGAGTGAGAGTTTCTCCTTGAAGATATTTAAGTGGAGGGACAGGAAAATATCCTTTATTTCTATAAATCACTTCTCTAGGTAAATATTGTTCTGCAATTTTTTTCAAAATCCCTTTTCCTTGATTTTGTAATTTAACTTCAGGTGGTAAAGTGGCGACAAATTCAACTAAGAACTGATCTAAAAAAGGTACTCGCGCTTCCAGCGCATGAGCCATTGTCATTGAATCAACCCTCTTGACAGGATCATCTACGAGCAACTTGGTTATGTCAAATCTAAGTGCCTGATCTAAAAAAGTATCAGCAAATGGTTTAGAAAGTTCTCGCTGCGCTAATTGACGACTGTAGTCAGGAGTAGTTGGAGATATATTTAACAGAGAAAGTAGATTTTCATGAGATCGATCTAGGTAAGCCAAGTCGAACGTTGAGAACTGGGGATTTGCGTGAAACTGCTGATACCAATGATAGCCTGCAAAAACTTCATCAGCACCCTGTCCACTTAAAACAATATTAAATTCTTTTTTCACTTCCTGAGCAAGTAAATAAAACCCCACTGCATCTTGTGCGAACATTGGTTCGCTCATTGAAGCAATAACGCTCGGAAGCGTTTTCATAAGATCAATTGTTGGGATAAGAAAGACCTTATGCGTACTGCTTATATGATCCGCGACTAGGTTTGAATATCTAAATTCATTACCCTCTTCACTTGGATGATCTTCAAATCCAATACTAAAGGTGCAAACTGGCTGATCGCTGCATTTGGTCATTAGGGCAGCTAGCAAACTAGAATCTAGTCCACCAGATAACAATATGGCAACCGGTACTTCATTCGCGTTAATTTGCTTTCTGACTGCAGATAAGAGCAATTGTTTTGTTTGATCTTGCATTTCTTGTACCGAGATCATGGTTTTAGCTCTGCATGAAATAAGTGACCAATATTGATAAGAAACCTCATCTTGGGTTCTTGAAAAAAAACTATACGTAGCTTGAGGTAATTTTGTAATCTCTTTGACTATAGTATGTGGTGCGGGAACGGCGCCATGAAATGAGAATTGGTAATGAAGCGCAGGTTGATTAAAAGTAATTGAAATATCAGGAAAAGACAATAGCGCATCAATATTTGAAGCAAATCTAATCAGTTGGCTATTCTTATAGATATATAATGGTTTAACACCAAATCTATCTCTAGCTAAAAATAATTGCTGGTTAACTTCATCATAAATCGCAAAGGCAAATATCCCGTCTAATTTTTCACAAATAGCAGATCCCCATTCTTTATACCCTAATAAAATGGCTTCTGTATCGCCACTTGTTACAAATTGGTGGCCAAGTTTTTGTAACGTTTTAGTAATCTCTCTATAGTTATAGATAGTTCCATTAAACACTATTGTGTAACGTTTGTCAAGAGAAATAAGAGGTTGATGGGCGCGCTGATCTAAATCAATCAAAGAAAGCCTGGCATGAGCCAGCGTGCAATGCTGGTAATGAACTATGGCTTGGTGATCAGGTCCGCGATAGGCTATTTTCTGTAAGGCTTGATAGTAGAGATGTTGCTCTTGAGCCTTGGCAGTTATCCTAAATTCTCCAAAAATTCCACACATTGATATTGTAAGAATAGTTTACAGTATGTGGTAAAATGTTGGCGTGATCAAACAAGGAGTAAAATTATGAACCCATTAAAAACTATTACTGGCACATTGGTTGTTGGTTTTATATTAGCAATAATTATTTCTTTCCTATCAGGAAAACAAGAAATTGCTTTAAATACCTTAAGTCTTGTAGTGTGGTTACATGTATTTTTTGGAATTATATGGATTGGCTTATTGTATTATTTTAATTTTGTTCAAGTTCCAGCTCTAGCAGAAGCCGCTTCAGACACTAATGGGCCCGGCGGAAAAGGAATAACAAAATACCTAGCACCTCGAGCACTTTTGTGGTTTAGATGGGGTGCCGTTGCAACTTGGTTAACTGGAGCAATCGCAATCGAGTTGCTCTTTGGTAATGGTAAAATTATAGATATCTTTTTTAAATTTTCATCTCCAGTAATGAGTATTGGTGCCTGGTTAGGTACCATTATGTTATTTAATGTTTGGGTTTTTATCTGGCCAAATCAGAAAAAAGTTCTCGGAATTGTAGAAGCAACCGATGAAGAAAAAAATAAAGCTAGAATGGTAGCCTTTTACGCATCACGTACCAACGCCATACTTTCTATTCCAATGATTTTATCTATGGTTTCCTATGGTCATGGTGGCTATATTTTTTACTGATATCGTTTAACCAATCATTTATTTAATTTTGTCGTGAGTTTAAATATTTCTCTTAGGCATTTGCTTTCTATTGGAGACTTAACTAAGTCTGAATTTGAATGCATTATCAAAACTGCAATAGAGTTAAAAGCGGAACATAGGCAGAAAAAAAAACATAGCAAGTTGCTTACTAACAAAACACTTGCGATGGTATTTGAAAGTCACTCTACAAGGACAAGAATTTCATTTGAAGTAGCGATGAACCACTTAGATGGTAACGCGATAGTCTTGCCGTATGGAGATTCGCAATTAGCACGAGGAGAAAGTATTTCAGACAGCGCTAAAGTTCTTTCACGTTACTGTGATGCCATCTTGGTTCGAACTAAAAATCATGAAACCTTAATTGAATTTGCAAAGTATTCATCTATTCCAATTATAAACGGATTAAGTGACAAGGAACATCCCTGTCAGGTTTTGGCAGATATTATGACCATACAAGAAGAATTTGGATCAGTAAAAAATAAAGTTATCTGCTGGATTGGTGATTGTAATAATGTATTTTTTTCATTAGTAAAAGCGAGTGAAATTTGTGATTTTGAAATACGCATTGCTTGCCCAGAATCTATAATTCAAATTAATAAAGATTATCTAATCAAGCAAGGAGTAAAAGCGAGTTCAAATACCGAGACCATGGTCAGAGGTGCTGATGTAGTCATGACAGATGTATGGTTGAGTATGCATCATTCAGAAAGCGAACAAGATGAACGAAAAAAATTATTTAGCCCATTTAAAGTCACTAAACAAATTATGAAATTTGCCAATAAAAATGCAATATTTTTACATTGCCTTCCAGCTAAAAGAGACCAAGAAGTTGAAGGTGATGTTATTGATGGGCCAACTTCTAGAGTATGGGATGAAGCGGAAAATAGACTCCATGTGCAAAAAAGTCTGTTGTTAAAACTTATGAATTTTTAGTTGGAACTTCTGACTGATTACCTAAATGTCTGACGTCAAGACCCTGCACTTCATAGACAATATACTCACAAATATTACTACAATGATCACTTATCCGCTCACAGGATCGGATACAATTACTTAAACGCAAGTAAGTCCAAGCATGCTCTGGAAAATCCTTTAATAACTTAACCAAATTATTCGTTTGATTTCTTAATTCAATTTCAATTTCTGAATCTTTACGTAATTGAATTAGCGCATCACTAAGACTTAATGACGAAAGGGCGTGACAGGATTTTTGCAATCGATGGGTAACTAACTCGCTAAGTTCGGAAAGTGGTTTGGCAGAATCGGCCATTTGATCGTCAATTATAAACGCACTAATAGAAGCAAAACGTTTTGCTTCATCACCAATTCTCTCAAGATCTTGAATAAGTTTAAGTCCAGAAACTAACATCCTTAAATCTCTGGCAGCCGGCTGTCTCAACGCAATGGTGGTAATAATATGAGAATCGATTCTTTTTTCAGAATCATTAATACGTTGATCATTTTTCATTACTTGTTTTGCAAGTTGGATATTATTTTCCAATAGTGAAGTAAAAGCATTGGTAACTTGTTGCAGAACTTCTACAGCCATACTAACTAACTGCTGATGTAATTTTTCTAACTCCTGAGAATAATCTGGAGAGGTGTGTTTAAAGTATGTTGAATTATTGTTTTCCTGCATGGTTAGCCAAATCTCCCTGTTATATAGTTTTCAGTTAGCTGATGTTTTGGTGTGGTGAAAATAAGTGAGGTTTGCCCAACTTCAATTATTTTACCCAAATGGAAAAATGCGGTACGCTGGCTAACTCTTGCGGCTTGTTGCATAGAATGTGTAACAATTACAATAGTATACTTTTCTCTTAATTCATTGATTAATTTCTCAATTCTTGCAGTTGCGATTGGATCAAGAGCTGAACAAGGTTCGTCCATAAGAATTACTTGAGGATTAATCGCAATGGTGCGCGCTATACACAAGCGTTGTTGCTGTCCCCCAGATAAGCTAGTTCCTGGTGCATGTAAGCGATCCCTAACTTCGTCTAACAAACCAACTCGATTGAGACTTGTAAGAACTATTTCTTCAAGCTCTTTTTTATTTTTAGCCAATCCATGGATTCTCGGTCCATAGGCAACATTATCAAAAATTGATTTTAGAAAAGGATTCGGTTTTTGAAACAATATTCCGATATTTTTTCTCAATTGGGCAAGATTTTGCGTTGCCTCATAGATATCCCTACCTTCAAATGTTACCGTTCCATCTATGGTGCATCCTTCTATGGTATCATTAATTCTATTTAAACATCTGATAAAAGTTGATTTTCCACAACCTGATGGTCCAATCAAAGCTAAAACTTCTTTTTTACCGATATCAAGATTACTATTAAAAATAGCTTGCTTTTTATTATAAAAGACGTTAAGATTTCTCACAGTAATTACTGGAGATTCGACATACATTTCACCAAAAGTTTCTTGAAATGTTGCGTTTTGAATATTAAATATAGTATCTTGCATTATTTGAATAAACCTTTCTTTATTAAAATCTTTTTTGGAACCGATTTCGTAATAGTATAGCAAATAAATTAAGAAATACTAATACGACTAATAGTACGAAAATTGCAGCGGCGGCTTTTTCTGCAAAATACTGTTCAGGCTGTTGACTCCATAAGTAGATGATGGTAGGTAGTGAAGCAATCGGGTCGGTGATAGACTCAGTTTTATTTGAAATAAATGATAACATTCCAATAAGTAAAAGAGGTGATGATTCACCTAGCGCTCTTGAGACCCCAATGATAGAACCAGTTAAAAGTCCTGGTAAGGCCAAAGGGATTTTATGGTGGAGAATAACTTGTATGCGACTAGCCCCGAGTCCTAACGCCGCTTCATCAATTGATTTTGGAATATTAGCTAAAGCTGACATACCAGTTACTATTATCAGGGGCATTACCATCAACGAAAGCACCATCCCACCCACCAAAGCAGAAGCCCGAGGTAGACCAAACATGGTAATAAATAAAGTCAATCCGAGTATTCCATAGATAACGGATGGTACAGCTGCTAGGTTATTAATATTGATCACTAAATAATCAGTGATTTTATGTTTAGGAGCGAGTTCTTGAAAATAAACCGATGCTCCAAGTCCAATTGGAAAAGAAATCATAAACGCAATAAGTAACATAGTAACAGAGCCGACCAGAGCTCCATAAACTCCAGCTAATTCTGGAGATTTTGAATCATATGAAGTGAAGAAATTTTTATTAAAACTTTTCTTTATTAGACCTTTCGCTGACCAATACCTTACAATTTCTTTTTCTAAGTCAGTTAAGCTTGACTCATTTTCTTCATTTATAAAAAGCATCACTTCATTATCTAGTGGTACTGATTGAACGAATGTTGATTTAGTAATTTGATTATTTTTATGAAATTGTGAATTTAGAATAAGCGACGAACCTGAAGATATTAAATTAGTAAGTTCAACTTGTTCGAGGTTGGCTTTATTAAGCAAGTAGATTGGTAGAGTTTTTTGAAGCGAATGTTCAAGGGTAGCATAGCTATCTGGAGTTAATGAATTTATTTCATTACCAGTTTCATCAATATTTTTTTCTACTACCCATTCAGTAATCGTAAGGGTAAGTGAATGTGAAAACCATACATTAATGCCTTTATAAATAACAGTGTACAAAAAGAAGCCTAAAAATAGTAACGTAACTAACACCGAGGAAAAACTAATTATGGCGAACATTCGATCTTTGAAAGCTCGGCGAAAAGTTACACTAAACATATTTTTTCCGATAATACGTTATAATTCGAATCGCTAGTGCATTAAAAATAAAAGTAGAGATGAATAACGTGAGCCCTAACGCATAGGCTGCTTTTACGCTTACTCCTTCAAAAGAGAGATCGCCAGTAAGTAACCCAACTATTTGAACGGTGACAGTTGTAAGCGACTCAAAAGGATTTAAAGAAATTCGAGCAGTAAGTCCAGAAGCCATAACCACTATCATGGTCTCTCCGATAGCCCTAGATAAGCCAAGAATACAAGCTGCAATTATGCCGGGTAAAGCGGCCGGTATTACAATTCTTAATATGGTTTCAGATTTATTGGCTCCAAGTGCGAGTGAGCTTTGTCTTTGATTTTCAGGTATTGATTGAATGATATCGTCGCTCATTGATGAAATATATGGGATAATCATTACCCCCATAACAATACCACAGGCTAATGAGCTTTCAGTAGTTGCGGGAATGTCGTAAAATTCAGCAAAAGATCTAAGTTGTGGTCCAACAACCATGGCTGCAAAAAAACCATAGACCACTGTTGGAATGCCGGCAATAAATTCAATGATTGGTTTTAACCATTTTCTCATATTTGGTTTAATGTATTCAGATAAATATATTGCAGTAAGAACTCCAAACGGGACTGCAATTGACATCGAAATTAACGATATTGCGATGGTGCCGAAAAAGAGTGGGATTGCACCATAGTGCTCATTGCTATTGCTAGAAGGCTCCCATTGAGTCGATAAAAAAAACTCCCATATTGAAATAGTGCCAAAAAAAGAAATGCTCTCAAACAATATACTGCCAACAATGCAAACAGTAATTAACGATACAAGAATAGCACTACAGATAAAATAAAATCGTGCTATTCTTTCAACCATAAACAATCCTATTTATTTTCAAAACCTTCAAGTTTATTTTTTGTTAAGATACGTTCGTAGCTGTTTGCGATTTTCTAGTGGTGAAGCGATAAGTCCGATCTTAGTTACGTAACCATTTTCACCTATTGCACGCTCAGAAAAATATTCTTTCAGAAATTCATTGAGCTCTTGGTTGCTTTTCATTTCCGCTTCAGTTGCATAAAGATATAATTTTCTTGAGTATGGATATGTGCCATTAGAAATAGATTTGATAGTTGGAATAACACTCTCTATAGCCACAGAACCAACTTTGTTTTTATTTTCAATTAAATAACTAAAACCAACTAAACCAAACGCATTTTGACTTCTTGAGACTTTTGAAACAGTTAGACTAAAATTATCACCAGTTTCAATGTAGCCGCCATCAATTCTTATCGACCTACAATATTTTTCAAAATCTGCTTTGGATAATTGTTTACTACTCTTTATTTTCTTGCAGATATTTTCAACGATAAGTGTATCTATAGTGTCTCTGGTACCTGAAGCCGCATATGGGCCGTAGATTTCAATTTTAGTTTTCGGAAGACTTGAGTCTATTTCACTCCAAAACTTGGTTGAGTTTTCAATAAAATTAGTTTCGTCAGAGTTTGGTACATAGCGAGCAATGGCTCGATAGAGTTGATACAGGGTTAGTTGTGCATTACTATTTTTCAACCCTCTAATGAGCACCACGCCATCATACCCAATGTTCATCTCAACGAGATTACTTCTTCCATTTTTTTCACATTGTTCCCGCTCTTCGTCTTTTATCAATCGCGATGCGTTTAAAAGTTGTGGTCTAACACTTGTGGAAGGGCTACAATAAAGTTTAATCCCAGCTCCAGTACCAATGCCTTCAACTCGTGGTATTTTCGCTGATGATTTACTAGCAAAAACTTCTGCAACTTTTACAGTAAATGGATAGACAGTTCCTGAACCAACAACATGAATTTCAGCAAAACTGCTTCGAGTACCTAGTACTAGTGTAATTAAAATTACTGTTTTAATAACCCTTGTTTTTTTCATTTTATTCTCCATATTATTCTGCATTATAGTATCATATAAATTAAAATGGATACAGTTTCACGGGTGTTATTTTTTTTCAACTTTAACGATAGTGGGATTATTGAAATTTCCAGTTACTGAATAGTTTACTGCACCCAATGTGTTTACGCTCTTTCCTGAGCTATCAACTGCCTTGTTTATAATAAGTGACCCAAGAAGTAATGGGAGACCTCCTAAAAATCCTGTGATTATTGGCAAAGCATCAGAAATATTAGGTATTACAAGCGCGTTTAAATTAAAGCGTTGTTCATTAAAATCAACGGTACCGAAAAGCGTAATGGATCCAAAACTGCCTTGTATTTTTGCATTAGATGTTGAGGCCACACCTTGAGAGAGTGTAAACGACGAAGTAATGTGATCAAAAATAGTGTCTGAGTTATCATGTTTAGAAATATCATCAAAATCAAATAAAATTCTATTGGGAATCTGTGTAATATTTAAAATACTTAGTAAATTTTGAGCTTCGTTTTGAGAAATAGATTTTAGTACTCCTGATTTAAGATCAAAATCAGCATCGCCACTCAAAGTGTTTATATCAATTGAAAATAATGGGGCTGACCATGCAAGTTTAATTTTTGCAGTACCTTCACCTTTTTCAAGCACCTGTGGGAATCCAATGTCACTCATCACCCCACCCATATTTTTACTAGAAATATTAAATTCTAGCCTGGAAAGATCACTATTAGTATTTTCATCATGCAACCATTGAACTTTTCCTAAATAATCTGTAATTTTATTTTGCATAATTAACGTCAGTAATGCTCCATTTGGTTGGGGAGAGTTGTAAATTTTAGTATCCCTGAAAATTTTGTCCTGGTATTGGCAATAAGCACAATCCATTACAAATGCTGGGAGTTGGGTGGGTCTAAACTTACTAAATCCAATTTTTTTTGCGAGATTTCTATTTCCTATTACAAGTCTTGTTATTAAGAACGTGAGTGGTTGATTAGGAGTTTTTAACACTGCGCCGTCTATTTCAGTTGAGGTCAAATCGCAATTAAACTGAGTTTGTGAACTAAGCTCACATTTCATCTCATTATTGTTGATTATATAGTTATTATAAAATAATTGCTCACTCTTTAATTTCAATATAATTGGGATTGGTATTAAAGATGCAGAAGCTGCATTTTTTAGCTCAAGCCAAGGATCGATCCCTATTTTTGATAGCTTAGCGTTAATATCTAATTTTTGTTTTGAAAGTAGTTCCAGAGTTTGGACCTGATCCATCCCTTCCCCTAAAGTTATTACCCCACTAGCTAACTGAAATTGACCGGCTTGTTTTAAAAAAGACAGTGTGGTACTGGCTTTTTTTTCTAGCCGAGCTGTTATTACGAGTTTGTCATTATAAATGTATACTTGTGCTAGTAAAGGATTTACTTCTTCGATTTTCTTTTGAAGCTGGTTTGATTGTTGTATTGAAATACCGATCATGTTTGATTTAATTGTGGCCACAGAAGGTAATACTGCGGTACGCATGGGGATCAACATATCTAAAGTAAAATTTGTCTTACCATGAACTCCTAAGGTGGTAATGATATTTGGAACACCGCTGAGAGCCTGTAGCGATGCACGCCCTTTCATTTCTAATACTACTTGATGGTTATCATTATTGTAAATTGTACGAATTGATGTCTCAAGGCGCTCACCATCATATTGAGCCGATATAGAATCGCTATAAACTGAATGTTCGTTATAATAAATTAATCCATTGACATCTGACACCGTTATATGACTTTGATTTATTTTACAATTTGATATTGTGGGGATAACTAAACCTTGAAGAGCAACTCGATCAAGTGTAGGGTCTAGTATCGGAATTGAAAAAGCTAGTAAAGATTTAAATTGGCCTTCCATTGTGACAGTATTGACAAATTTTCCCAGAAAAGCTGTAAGTGGCGAATTAAGAACAAACTCCTTAAATTCTGTTGCGCTGCCAGAAACATGTAACGTTGCGTGTAGTACAACTTGCTTAAAATCAGTAATTTCAATTGTCCCCTTTGTGTGCATAGTGTAAATCATTGAATCATCAATGATAATCCGAAGTGAATTATTAGCGAAGTTAAATCGTCCAACCAATGATTTAACAATTGGCCACTGAGATTGATATCGTAATGATACTGAATGAAAATCAAAGTTAATTTCAAGCACCTCTGGACCCGCAGAAGGTAATGAGTATAACAAGTTACCTGCATACAAAAGTTTAAAATTTGTTGCGACGCCGCTTGTAACCGAGTTAGTAAGCCAAAATGATAGCTGGGTGTTAAGTATACTGTGTGGTATTGAATTCAATCCAGTCACACCATCAAAAGTATCGGCAACGAGATATAAGTTCAAATAAGGAGAGTAATTTTTTTTATACCTTAAAAGTAATTGACCATAAAGCTTGCTCCCATTATTTTGTAATGTAATACGTTCGCTTATTAATGATACATTATCGCCTGAGCTTCTAACTCTCAATATGCCTGATAACGAATCAGCGTATTTGTTTAGAGGAAACAACTCGAATACTTTGAGTGTAACATTAATGCCAGTTACCGCTATTCGTATATCTCCTGGTACAGAGGTAATTACTAGTCGAGTATTGGTGATGTAATATTGATCATTAATTGCTGCTTCAGAAATAGAGATAAGGCCGTTCATAGACATCCGAGAAGCAAAACCATTTTCAAACGCAATGGACACTTTATTTAATTCTCCAGAAAAATAAGTATTTTGTAAGTTGACATGATTTGGGATATGGTCGGTGATTAAAAAAGGAGATAGCTCAAATCGATGTGAAACAAGATGGGAAATATAAGCACTTTTGAACTGAATAGTATTATCTAAATGGGTATCGATAACGACTTGAATATCATTTCCTAGTAAAACTTTTCTCTCTCCTTGCAAAACCGAAAGTCGTTTGATCCACAAAGAATAGGTATTTCCTAAATCATCGAGAGTAAAACTAGATTGGAGTGAAGTTTTATTTTCTAATTCTTGCACAATAAACGAACCCTTGATTTGTAATTGCTTTTGTATTTTATTTCCAAATAATACAAAGGATATATTGGGATTAGCATTACTATGTTTCAGATATTTAGCCAATCTAGTAACCTCAAATATTGGTTTAATATTAATATTATTAAGTCTTAAGCTAAAACTTTGGATTGTAGCATCACTTTTGTTTAATTCAATTAAGGCTTGTAGATTAGTGCCGTATTGAATAGGAAGTGAACTCTTTAATGTTACCGAAAGTTGCTTTGCGCTGTTGGCTATAGTTATTTCTGGATTTATTATAATTTGAGTTGGATGAGCCAAGTCACTATACTCAACCTCACTTGATAGTATGATAACAGTCCATGGAACTCTACCGAGCTTAGCTAACGGGTTGCTTGTAGATTTATTTTGAAATGATAATGCATAATTCGCCACGTTAAAATCAAAATCAGAAACTCGAGTTATTTTAATTTTCAACCCTGAGATTACAATTTCTGCGATTGAGGGATTTATAAAATTGAAATAATTGAGTAATGCAAGAGTTATTTCAATATGATCAATATTCGGAACAATATTTTTTTTATCACTGGTGGAGATAGCGACGTTTTTTATTAAGAATGTAACCGAATATCCGTTAGTACTTGCTACTATTCCAGCATGGGAAAGAGTCAGGTTAGTTTTATTTTTAAAATAGGTGGTTATAAAATCATTTACTGGTTTGGATAAACTTGTGTTTATTCCGTAGACTATCAAGTGCATAATCAACAACCACACGATACTAAATGAAAATAACCAAATAAATATTCGCTTTGACCAATTTCTAATCGTCAAAGTTAGTGCCATAACTTTTCTAAGCAATATAAAGCTCTCATCTCTGGGGTCATAACATGCACAATAATACTGCCAGCATCAATCAAGATCCACTCACTAGAACTATCACCTTCCCTATGCGCTAACGGTAATGAGCTATCCTCACATAGCTCTATGACCATATCGCTTAAAGCGTACGCATGTTTGGTAGATCGCGCAGAAGCGACAACAATATACGAACACAGGCTCGTGTGTTTTTTTACTGAAGTATAAAATATCTCAGTTGCTTTTTGATCCTCTAAGATAGAGATAATTGAAGTTAGAAGTTCAGGAATACGTGGCATATCGATAGAGTTTGTTTTTTTTGCTGTACATGCGAATGTTAGGTGGGGGTTCAAAAACACTTTCTCTCAAGTGAGTTGAACTAATTAAAACAGGTTTCTGAGAAGCAACGGATACTCCCAACATCATTGGAACTTGTTTGCGCAAACGAACACATAATGTATCGATTGCCGATTTAGATAAAAGTCTAGGGATAACAAATAAATGAGCTAAGGTAAGAATTTTTTTCCAATATTCCCAGTTTGTGAAATTAGTTAATTGATCATCCCCGATAATACATTGGAATACATATTGTTTAAAACGACCTTGTTTTAAGTAGCGAAGGGTTTGATATGAGTAAATAAATTTTCGGCGCTGTTCAATGGCACTAACATAAACATAGGGCGGCATGAGTAACTTAACCATTTTAAATCTATGATAAAAAGAACTTTTTGTATTTTTTGATGTAGTGTTTGTTGGTGTAGGTAACACAATAATTTTTGCATTAGGAAAATACTTTTTTGCGATTAATACGCAATGCAGATGTCCACGGTGAGGTGGATCAAACGCACCGCCATAAATACACAATGTTTTACTTGGTTTAATTTCTAACCGATCCATCAGAAAATACAATAAATTTTTTTGAAGTTAGCCCTTCTAATCCAACCGGTCCACGGGCATGTAGTTTGGCAGTAGAAATTCCTATTTCTGCACCAAGGCCATACTCAAACCCATCCGCTAATCTTGTTGAGGTATTTATCATCACGGAACTTGAATCTACATGCTTTTGAAATATTTGAATAGACTTTTGATCTTTAGAGATAATTGCATCAGTATGATGGGATCCGAAAGTTTCTATATGAGCGATAGCGGCTGTTAGGGTGGGAACTGCCTTGATAGAAATGATTGGGGCTAAATACTCTGTATGCCAGTCTTCTTCTGTGGCTGGAACAGTGCCAGAAACGTGAGAAGAAATTATTGGGCAGGCACGAACTTCGACGCCTAATTTCTGATACTCATCTACCAACTTTGGGGCTAGGTCAGGAACCCTAGAATGGTGAATTAGAATTGTTTCTACGGAATTGCACATAGCATAATGTGGCATTTTTGCATCTTTACAAATCCGAATAGCAATAGATTCATCGGCTGTTTCATCTAGGTAAATATGACATACCCCATCAAGGTGATCTAATCTAGGGATAGTAGAGTGTTTTCTTACCGCTTCAATTAATGATTTTCCACCGCGAGGAATTATTAAATCAATCCACTGATTCATAGATAATAAAGACTGTACTAATGCGTAATCAGTGTTATCAATAAACAACACACACCCACTTGGAAGTGAAACTTTTTCTAGCGCAACTTGAAAGCAAGTATGTATTGCTCGGTTTGTATTGATAGACTCTTTACCACCACGAAGAATCACAGCATTAGCTGATTTTAAGCAGAGTGAAGCGCATTCTGAAGTAACATTCGGTCTAGACTCATAAATTATTGCAATCACTCCAATTGGAACTCTCATAGTACCAACCGTGATGCCATTCTGCTGGGGTTTAGAATCAGTCACGCCAATTACTTCAGGAAGCTGAACCACAGCCTGAATAGAATCAAAAATTCTATCAATTTTTTCTTTGGTTAAACGCAATCGCGCAAGAATGAACTGATCGCACCCTTGTGATTTTGCTTGAATAAAATCTTTTTCATTCTCATCAAGTATATATGAAGCTCGATTTTTAATTTCCAATGCAGCAATCCGTAAGGCCTCATTGCGTTGCAGGGGCCCACTTTCTCTCATAGTTATAGCGGCATCTTTGGCGGATATGACTAAAGAATGTATGTAGTTTTTCATCTTCTATGAAGCAATACGTCTAACGTACTCACGTATTGCAAACCAAGGTGGAGCACCTCTCATACCTTTTATTGCTAATTCTACTGCTAATAATTCATAAAAGCGCGCAGCAGCAGCTTTTCCACGAATGGTAACGCCACTTTTATAATTCCAGAGTCCAATATCTGTCTTAAAACACTTATTAATAAAGAAAGAGATTATTGAAAATACCTGCATAGGGTCCTCGGCTTGTTTTTCATAAGTATTAATTAAGGCAATGAGGTTTGCGAGCGATTTCTTTGGAAGCTCTTCACTTAATTCAGAAAGTGATCTAGATACATTTGGCAACACCTTGAGGGCGTGTGAAGAGTAAGACATGATGGTAAGTTCATTTTCAATTGAATCTAATTTACCACTAAATGTTCCTATGAGTTTATCTATTTGATCTTGAGTTAAATTCAGATCCTTCTGTTTTGCCCGCCTATCAATCCAAGTTACGATTTCATCTTGTGTCAAAGAAATTTCATGGATTATCCCAATACTTTTATATTGTTTATACCACGTTGTGTTCTTAACCCCATAAGAATACAGAGGTGAACGGATAAACAATACGGTAGATTTAGATTTTACCATCCAGTCGTCTATTACTTGCTTTCCTGCAGCGTTAAGTGATTTATCTGGGTCAGAAGGTAGATTTAGAATTACTACTATGCTCTCTTTTGTATCAAAAATACTTTGTGCATCTCTTAACTCCACAATCATGTTCCAATCAAAACTTCGATAGTCATCAATAATTTCTAAGATAGCTTTGCTACAACCATGTTTTTTTTTACAAACTTCAAGATACTCATTCACGATAACATGATCGTCAGACGCATACCAATAGACTGGGTTCATTTAATACTATTTTAACCCTCAAAGTGATATAATAACAAAAAATGTCGAATGAAAGCGTCGCCACTCTTCGTAAATATGGTTTAGGAATTACCAAGCCAAGGGTTGTGCTACTGGAATTTTTACTCCAATCTCACATGCATGTGACTGCTGAGCAACTATACAATTCAATTAACAAAAAGGAGGAAATTATTTCTCTTGCCACGATCTACAACACATTAAAGATTTTTGTACAAAAAGGGCTACTTAATGAAGTTGTCGTTGAGCCTAATCGCACATATTATGATACCAATACAGCACCTCATTTTCATATGTTTGACTCTACAACAAAAGAGTTAATTGACCTGTATCCAAAAAATAAACTACCTCAAGACTTGGTTAAAGAATTAGCAAAAGAGTTTGGCTTGTGTTCAGATACTTTAAATGGGGCAGAGATTATTTTTTACAGCAAGTCCTTCAGTAATGCTTTGCGTAAATGATCTGAAAGCATAATAGTATCTAAGGTAATCACTTTACAATCAACCCCAATTGACACCTGCGCCCCTTTCTTAAAATCTTTACATTGAGATTCTGTTAAGGGGAAACGCAAAAAATGAACCGCAGAGGTTTTTTCTTCGTCACTTCTAGGCAAATCCTCATCAGCAATTGCGTAAATAGGTGGGTGATCACCAATCGCAACCCAAACCGTATGCTCAATATTTTTTAATTTAGTCAACCACTCTTTTCGCGTGGAAGCATCTTCATACATTATCATCATCGTTGCTTTAAACTCACTACCATTAGGGATTAGCGGCGAGTAGGCATCAATTTCCTCTAACAAAAGTTCTGAAGAATGGATTTTTTCTATTCTGATCATTTCTTGAATTTGATACCAAATGGTACGTTTATCTTCAAAGCACAACATAATATGTTCGTTAATTTGTAATCTTCTCGTTTGTTTATGGGCGATAATCTTTTTTGTCCATTCGTTTCTAACTAATTCATACTCACGAATATTTAGAAAATCGGAAATATGCAATTTTGAAAGATTAGATTCCATATGCGATTTTAATTAGTGAAAGTGGGTGATAATTAGTGAACACATGATTGGTCGCGTTTGCATGAATATGAACAATATGGTTGCCTGCCAAAGAACAATCACTACAAAAATAATTTGACTTTTGTTTACTAAGTGCGTCGCTAATAGGTTTGGCTAATTTTTTAGCAATTGGATATGTCTCTTTTTTTACTCCATAGGTTCCATCATGTCCTGAACAGCGCTCTATAGTATGGACAGTTGTGCCTGGCACAAGTTGAAGTAATTGCCTAGTCATCGAGCCTATATTTTGCACTCGTTGATGGCAAGAAGCATGGTAACTTACAACACCCAGAGTATTTTTAAAATTAGTATTGAGCAATTGTTCACGATGAATTTTCATTAAAAACTCACATGGATCATAAATTGATTTAGATATTGCAAGTACTTTTTCATCATTTGGAAACAATAGTGGCCACTCTTGTCGCATCATCAATACACATGATGGAACTGGAATAACGATTTTTTTACCATCACAAACCGCTTGAAAGAGAGCGTCAACTAAGGCCTCTTTGATAGCTACCACAGAGGCAATATCACCAAGCTCATACTTTGGCATTCCACAACATTGTTCTTTAGGTAATAATGAAATAGAGACGGATTGGTGTTGATATACCGAAACTAGATCTTCAGCTAGAGATGGGTTATTGTAATTAGCATAGCAACCTGCAAATAACAAAACTTTATATTTTGAAATGGGTTGATTGTCAATAAGTGATGATCGTGATAATCGTTGATAGGTAGGTAAAGATGCCTCACGATGCACTCCTAGCGCTTTTTCCAAAAGAACTCTAAATGGTTTTACTGTATTAGTTGAGTTAACTACAGACTTAACAACTGGGATTGAAGCAATCCTACCAACTATATCTGTAGATGAAAGAACTTTCTCGCGAAGTGAACTACCTGTTTTAGCAAATCTAACAATTTTTGCGCGAAGCATCAAGTGAGGGAAGTCTATATTCCATTCATGGGGAGGCACATAAGGGCATTTTGTCATATAACAAAGATCACATAGAAAGCATTGTTCAACTACCTTTTGAAAATCTTTTGTATCCACTCCATCAATTTCAAAACTTGTAGACGAGTCTACAAGTTCAAAAAGAGTTGGGAATGATTCACAGAGAGAAACACATCTACGACACCCATGACATACATCGAAGACCCTAGTTAGTTCTTTATCTAATTCGGCTTGATCATAAAACTCTGGCTTATCCCAAAGAACTGGATGTCTGGTTGGGGCATCTAGCCCTCCCTCACGCAAACTCATTTAAAATTTACGCTAAGAAAATTAAGATTTTAAGCTATCAAGAGCTTTTTGAAATCTATTTGCATGAGATCGCTCAGCTTTTGCTAAGGTCTCAAACCAATTTGCAATTTCTGCAAAACCTTCTTCCTGAGCAACTTTTGCCATACCTGGATACATATCAGTGTATTCATGTGTTTCTCCTGCAATAGCAGCGCGCAAATTATCGTCAGTTGGGCCTATTGGCTTTCCAGTAGCTGGATCACCCACTGCCTCTAAAAATTCTAGATGGCCATGTGCGTGACCTGTTTCACCTTCTGCGGTAGATCTAAAAACAGATGCAACATCATTGTAACCCTCAACATCTGCTTTCGCAGCAAAATACAAATATCTTCTGTTGGCTTGCGACTCACCAGAAAACGCATCTTTTAAATTTTTTTCAGTTTTACTATTTTTTAGTTCCATTTTTGACTCCTTATATTTTAGAATTATTCTAATATATTTTATATCATTTGTCAAGTAATTTGGCAATGTTTCTAATTAATCCTGGTCCTTGATAAATTAAGCCACTATATAATTGAATAATTGAGGCGCCTAACTGAAATCTTTCTATTCCCTCATGAGAAGACATTATTCCCCCACTAGAAATGACTTGAATTGAAGGGTTGATTTTTTTTATTAAAGTTAAGGTTTCTTTACTTCTTTGAGCTAGCGGTAATCCAGATAAGCCGCCTTGTTCGGTAGGTAAAGTATTAGTAGCAATTATAGTATTGATACCAGCTGAAACACAACAATCAATAATAAATGAAATTTCCTTTTCAGATAAGACTGGAGATATTTTAATAAAAATAGGAGGTTTCGCTTGATTAAGTAAATCAATTTGTTGCCAATAGGTAGTAACTTTTGATAACATATCACTAAATCTATTTCCATATTGAAGCAAATGAAGATCTTTAGTGTTAGGGGAAGAGATATTGAGAACAAAATAATCTGCACAAGTTTTGAAAAAACGAATTCCTTCTATATAATCAAGATGCGCTTCTTCAATTGGAGTTGATTTTTGTTTGCCAATATTAACCCCAATCACGACATTCATATTTTGTAACTTTTTTCTCACAGCAAGTAAGCGCTCACGCACTATTAAAAAACCTTTATTATTAAAACCCATTCTATTGACGAGTGCTTGATCTGAAATTATTCTTTCGAGCCTAGGACCATCGTTACCTGATTGCCAATGAGGAGTTACGGTACCGACCTCAATTGAGCCAACCCCCATACGAGCTAATGCAATAAGCGCATCTGCATTTTTAACTAATCCAGCAGCTATGCCAATTGGATTTTTAAATTGAACTCCAGAGACCACTACAGGTTTATAAAAGCTGAACTTTCTAACTAACCACGGACATTTATCTAGTAATTGAATGGTGATAGTATGAGAAAACTCACCGTCAAGTAAAAATAATAGGGGCCTAATTAAAGGGTAGATAAAATCCATGATTCTTTTGCTCTATTATATTAAATTATCTCATGAATAGTTACTACTAAGGCATAACGCTTGAGACAAACCAATCGATTCTATTTTTAATCTGTTGTGAAACATCGGCAAGCAACACTAATGTTTCAGAATTACTAAATGCATTAAATTTATTTTGTTCCGATTGAAATGATGGGAAAAAAGAAATTGAACGAGCTTGATAAAGCATTGATTGATTACCAAGATAGGTAACTGAGAATTGAACTACGACAAGAATAACATTCTCAAGCCTACCTCCAAGTGAATTATATAATGCGGTTGAATTTCTAATCTCAATTGTATGTATGGTAAGCGCTATGTCCGAAGGTGCTTGGGCTAAAGGAACCACTTTTTCAAGCGCAGTTTGAAAATCATTGTTCGCTTGTAGGTATTGAATATAGACTTTCTTATCTAATACTAATGCCTGTGCTTGTTGGTAAGAAACGGTAGAGCAACTTTGAATCAAAATAGTGAGAGTAAGAAATTTAAGAATGTGGCTCATTCTCACTAGGAATAATATTTAATATTTTATTTGGTATAAATATAATTTTTTTTGGTTGTGTTGTTAGGAGTTTGCTATACTGCGAATGATTGGTGAGCAGTGCAATTACTTCTGATTGTGTAGAGTCTCTCGGGCACTCATAAATTCCTCTTTTTTTGCCATGCACTTGAATCACCATTGTTACAGACTCGCTTGAATTTTTATACTCACTAGATTGTAACCAGGGTGCTTTAAGGATATTTTCTCCGAAACCCAACTCACGATATAAATATTGACATACGTGAGGGGTAATAGGAGACAAGAGCAATAAAATAGTGTAAATTGAAAAAAACACCAACGTTTGATCCTTTTGTTTAATTGTGTGATCCACGAGCTCATTATAGATAATCATGGCACTTGAAACAACTGTATTAAATTGTTTTCGCTCGTAATCATAAAGTGCTTTTTGAGTAGCGTCACAAATTCGATTAAGTGTTGCTGATGGAGAGACAATAGTTTTTTTTGGTATTCCGAATTCTTGGTACAGCGTAATTAAATCTTCCGAATGGCTTCTACATAAAAGGTATACTTTCTTTAAAAACTTAGAACAGCCCTCTAATGCAGCAGGTGACCATTCGAGCGTTTGCTCAGGAGGGGCAGCAAACGTTATGTACAGACGTAATGTATCTGCCCCATATTCATCTAATAATCGATCTGGGTCAACGCCATTTTTTTTAGATTTTGACATTTTCTCCTTACCAACACAGAGTATCTGAGAGCCGTCTCTCTTATCAGTGTAGTAACTATCTGTTCCTTTTTTATGGGTGATAACATCTTCTGGCGAAACCCATTCAATTCCGCCATCTTTAGTTACATGCTTATATGCAGGAGCCAAAACCATGCCCTGAGTCAACAAAGAAATAAAAGGCTCATCGCATTGCACTAAACCCTGATCTCGTAATAATTTATTAAAAAATCTTGCGTAGAGTAAATGCAATACAGCGTGCTCAATCCCACCTACATACTGGTCAACTGGAAGCCAGTAAGAAGCTCTTTGATCGATCATTGCGTTAGCAGAGTCATAACTTGGAAACCGTGCATAGTACCAACTTGATTCGACAAAAGTGTCAAAAGTATCTGGGTCACGAGTCAAGCCTGGGGCACAAGAGTGCAGAAACTCCTTATCGTGAGCCAATGATTGAATATTCGAAGTCTGGAAATCTTTGTTTGGTAAAACAATTGGAAGAGTATTTTGGGCATGAACGGCGCCGTCTTCACTATAACAGACTGGTATAGGGCATCCCCAATACCGTTGTCTGGAAACCCCCCAATCCCTTAGTCGGTATGTAGTAGTAACAAAGCCAAGATTTTTAGCAGATAGATACTGAACAATTTTATTTTTAGCGACCTTACTGGGAAGACCTGTAAACTCCTCTGAATTAATCAAGACACCTTCCTCAGCGTGAGGGATTGGTAAGGTTGCATGTGAAATTACTTCTTTAATAGGTAAGGTATATTTAATTGCAAATTCATAATCACGCTCATCATGAGCCGGGACAGCCATGATAGCGCCGCTACCATATTCCATTAATACATAATTTGCGATATAAATCGGAATTACTGTATTGGTGTATGGGTGAATAGCATGTAAATCAGGAATTAAGAATCCAAGTTTTTGCTCAGTAGCCCTTTCTTTCTCCGAAGTACTTCCTAATTTACATATCTCAATAAAGTCTTTTATTTCATTTTTATATTTCGACAATGACACTAATGGATGTTCTTTTGCAATAGCAAGATAACTTACTCCAAATAAAGTATCAACTCTAGTTGTATAGACCTCCAAGTAAGGGTAGGTTGAGGGGGAAGGTAGGTTGAGTAAAAATCTAACAGTTGCTCCTTCAGACTTTCCAATCCAATTCTTTTGCATTTGAATTACTTCTTTTGGCCACCCGGTTAATTGATCAAGTCCAACTAAGAGCTCTTCGGCATAGTCAGTAATTTTAAAATACCAGCTAGGAATTTCACGCTTTTCAACTGGCGCACCACTTCTCCATCCCTTCCCTTCTATGACTTGCTCGTTGGCAAGCACTGTTTGATCAACCGGATCCCAATTTACAGTTGCGGATTTTCTTAAGGGAGATCCTTTGGTTTTATCTTGAATTAATTTGGTGAATAACCACTGCTCCCATTTATAATAACTTGGATCGCATGTTGCTAATTCTCGGCGCCAATCATAGCCATAGCCTAGACGTACTAATTGGGTGCGCATTTCAGCTATGTTTTTTTTAGTCCAAACTTCAGGTGAGCTATTAGTTATTCTCGCAGCATTTTCAGCCGGTAATCCAAACGCATCCCACCCTATAGGTTGTAATACATTTTTACCTTGATGTCTCTGATAGCGTGCAATTATGTCTCCTAAAGTATAATTTCTTACATGACCTATATGCAACTTCCCTGACGGGTAAGGGAACATAGAAAGACAATAGAATTTTTCTTTTGTATTATCCACTTCCACTTCAAACGTTTTGTCATGTTGCCAAAATTCTTGAACTTCTTTTTCTATTAGATCAAACTGGTAATTTTCGTTTTTCTTTAATGACATACCTTATAACAATACTCAAAATCAGTAACCAGATTATAACCACTGGTATATTCCCCCATATATTATAAGGGGTACTTCCCAAAGTCGCTAAAAGAGGATATTTCATTACACCATCAGTAGAAGTAATTGGATTTTGAGTTTTTCCATCAGTGGTTATTAGAGTAGTAGTGCCATAATTTGAAACAAGGTATAACGGTTTACCATATTCTCGAACTCTACTGATTGCTATTTGTAATTGCTGATCTGACGCTCTGGTATTACCAAACCAACCGTTATTACTAATTGAAATAAATGCACTTTTTTGAGCGGGATTGTGTCTGAATAATCTTGAGTAACCTACTTCAAAACAAATCGTAGGAATTAGATAAAAATCTTTATATATCAATGGCATTTGTTGTTTTGCACCCGACTTGAGTGAAGAAAACGGAATATTCAAAAGATTTGAAATAATGTTTGCACCTGGAATGTTTGGCCAAAATTCACCAAAAAGCACTAATTGCCTTTTACGATATTCATATTGATTGGTAGAAGTAAACGCAAGGATCCCATTAGAATAGCCTTGCGTATGAGGTAAAAATATTCCAGTAATGACCATTTGATCATCTCGCATTTGTTTTTTGATGGATTGCAACATCGGGATAACGCTATCGCTACTAAAAGGAATTGCTGTTTCTGGAAAAATTATAATCTGCACTGAATTATTTGAAAGAGTACTTGTGGAGAGTAGTTCAATATTCTTAAGAGTTTGCAACGCTTGAGATGAGGTAAATTTAATACTTTGCTTGACTTGGGTTGAGATAAGCGCTATAGCATGATCTGAAGAAACCTGTTTTGTCCAAGAAATAAAACCTAAACTAGTTTGAATAAAAATAACAATTGTTGTGGTTAGAAGTATACCTGACCATTGTTTTTTCTTAGCTAATCTAGATACAAAAGAAACGGTAGCTAGTAATAAAAAACCACTGCCTAACGAACCCAAGATTGGATGCAATCCATCAAGCACTGTGCCACTTAATGCGTCACCAATCATAAGATAGGGAAACCCTCCGCCGATAAAAGTTCTGCAGTACTCGCCGATAGAAAACAAGACAGGGAGCGCGAGATAGTGTATAGAATCTGGGATACATCGCGCCAAGATAACTTTTGGCAAATAGGAAAATAACGCGAGCACAACTACTAACAAAAATACCATTACAATTGCCAAATACCAAGTAGCGCTAGTAAATTGAATTATTGGGACATAGACCCAGTAAACACCAGTAAGAAAGAAGCCTACTCCCCAAAAAAAACCTCCTTTTGAAACACAGTAATACCATAGGCTTAATACAAGCAGGGGGACACTTGAATAAGGAGCAAAACCAAACGCGCCTAGCCCTCCTACTAGAAATGCTACAAAACTCTGCACCACACTATGACTAATGATCAGAATCAAACAAGGTTAATCTTATTTTTTCAATTCCTCGTTTATTGGCTTTCACAATCTCAAACTCACCGGTATCAAAGGAGACCACATCTTTTTTTTTCGCTAATCTACCTAATTTTTCAAATATATATCCCGCAATAGTGTCTTGGGTATCGCTTTGTAGATCAATTTGTAACTGTTTTTGTAAAGTTGATAATGTTGTGTGTGGGTGAATAAGATAGTGATGTTTATCTAATTGGATAATTTGCTCGACAATCTCTCTTTCACTTTCATCAACAATTTCGCCCACAATCTCCTCTAACACATCCTCAATGGTTACCAGACCAGAAACACTTCCATATTCATTAACCACTAAAACCATGTGATTATGGGTGCGTTTAAAATCATTGAGTAAGACATTAATGGATCTAGATTCAGGAACGAACTGTGGAGTTCTGATAAAATCATTCCATACAAATCGTTCTTTTTCTTTTTTAAAATGAGATGCGAAGCAAAATATTTCTTTTGCCAACACAATACCCTCGACATTATCTCTTGATTTACCAATGACCGGAAACCTTGAATGACCAGACGAACTCATCACTTCAATAATTTCATCCAAATCACTTTCCTTATTAACCACTTTCATCGTCGACTGGGGTACCATTACTTGTCTAGCGGTTAACTCAGAAAATCTTAGTAAACTTTTTAACATTGGGACTACAGAAAAATCAATTACCTTACCTTGTGATCTATTTGCGACTTCCTCGATAAGTAGGGCTAATTCGGTGGAAGTAGTTGGTAAATAGTTTAACTCTTTCCGTACCAGAGCAAATAAAAAGCGCTTCATTGTTTGTATAGAATTCATTGCCATAGGTATGGATTGGGAATATCAAGTGAGCGCAGCACCTTTATTTCTTTCGTTTCCATCACTAATTGATCTCGGCTAGTAACGTGATCATAACCAATCAGATGTAAAAAGGCGTGAATGGTTACATGCGCAAGTCTTTGGGTAAAGGGTAAGCCATATCGCTTGGCATCGGAGGCGATATACGAAGGACATAAAACAATTTCACCAAAGTATGCTATTGGGACAGAGATATTATTTTGAACACAGGTATATTTTGAAAGTGTTGGGTTATGCACTTGAAAACTCAAAACATCAGTAGGTACATTTCGTCCCCGTGTGTTACCGTTAATTGTCTTCATTCTGCTAAGTCCAAAAAAAAGCAAACTGAGGGGTTGGTGTTTTTTCCAACCAGCAGCCTGTAACCAAGTTTTCATGAGATGTATAGGGGGCTTAAATTCGTAACAATAATTCTGTATTGTTAGGGGAAATGGTGAAGAGGCATTACCCTGCTTGTTTTTTTTCTTGACTTTCATAAATTTGAACTATATCTGCCACTAGTGGATGCCTCATAACATCATTTGCATAAAATCTCACCACTCCTATGGGGCGTCGATCAAGCAAACCTTGTATTAAATGCAAGATATGTTGTAGTCCGGAGCGGTGTCTTGGCACATCAATTTGGGATTCGTCACCAGTTATAACCATTTTACTACCGTAACCAAGTCTAGTTAAAAACATTTTCATCTGATCTTGTGTAGTGTTTTGTGCTTCATCGAGAATGATGAAAGCATTTTGCAGGGTCCTACCTCTCATATATGCTAACGGCGCAATCTCAATAACATCCCTTGCTTGTAAATCAGAAACCTTAGTATGTCCTAATGTTTCAGTTAATGCGTCATACACAGGTCTTAAATATGGGTTTACTTTTTCTTGAATATCGCCAGGTAGATATCCTAATTTTTCACCTGCCTCAACCGCAGGTCTGACCAATACAATTTTATTAATACTACCTTCACACAATAATGATACTGCAGAAGCCACAGCCAAGTAGGTCTTACCGGTACCAGCAAAACCAACTCCAAATGTTAATACATTTTTTCTAATTGAATTAATGTAATTTTTTTGATTTTGTGTACTCACCGAAATTAGTTTTAATGGTGTCGCTATAGTTACACTTTCAGAACTTTTGGTCTCGGTATGATGGATAGAAGTTAGAGGTAGATTTTGATTACCTAGATGTGTGATAATCTCTTCTTTTGTGATGGGTTGTTGATTTTGTTCATGGTAAAAATACTCAATCGTCTCTCGTACCGTTGAGCTATTTTTTTGATTGCCAAAAATAAAATACTCATGGCCACGATTATGGATTGAAACCTGACATGCAGCCTCGATAAATCTAAGATTGGAATCTAAATGTCCATTGACACAAAGTAACTGCTGGTTATTTTCTGGAGATAAAACAAAATGTTCAGTTGGCCTGATATTTTTCATGTAAATAAAATCGGTTGGTAATTGTTTTTTTGCACAATTTTTTTCCGACTAATGAACATGTCTTGAAGATGTTTAAGTCTATTTTGTGCTTGGGCTAGTGGGACTTGATTGTCCATATGTTGCGCACTGGTAAAAGGCCGTTTACTATACATGTAACAATACGCCCGAACAAAATCGCACTCTTTAATCAGAGAAACGGTTGATTGAAAATCTTCATCGGTCTCACCAGGAAACCCAACTATAAAATCCGTAGTAAGTATGATATTTGGTGAAATCTTTCTCAGCTCTTGAATTATCGAAATATACTGAGCCGCGGTGTATCCCCGCTTCATTTTTTTTAAAATTCTATCGCTACCAGATTGCACTGGCAAATGTAACTCAGCAACGAGGGAACGGGTTGTTGAGTAACAAGTTATTAAACGCTTGGTCATTTCAAGTGGATGGGAGGTGGTAAAGCGAAGCTCTGAAACACCTTTAATCGCATCAATTACATGAAGCAACCACGCAAAATCTACTCGCCTTCCTTTCCAAAAACCTTTCCAGGCGTTTACATTTTGGCCTAATAAGGTAACCGAAGTGATCCCTTGTGATACCAGTGAATTTACTTCATGGACAATACTGTCCACGGCGCGATAAAATTCAGAACCTCTTGTGTGCGGAACGATGCAATATGAACAAAATTTACCACATCCTTCCATAATAGAAACAAATGAGTGTTTTTTATTGTGTTCAGCAGTTTCAACAACATGGTCAGGTAATTGATCAAATTTTTCTTCCGCTAAAAAAGAAATTGCAGTTTGGTGTCGTTTTCCTTGGACGGCTTTTGTGACCAGGGTAGGAAGTAGATGTAAGGATTGGGGCCCAAAAACAATATCAACATAAGGGGCACGCCTAAACACATACGTACCCTCCTGGCTCGCGACACAACCACCGACTGCTATAATTAGATTTTTATTTTTAGCTTTAATTTTGCTCCATATCCCTAATTCAGAAAACATTTTATCAACGGCTTTTTCTCTCACCGAGCATGTGTTCATAATTAGTAACGTTGCAAGATACGGCGAGGAAACTACATCAATGGTAAATGTGTTTTTTAGAGCATCCATTAATCTTGTTGTGTCATACTCATTCATCTGGCAACCATAGGTATGCACAAATACAGGTAGCACTTGGCTCTTTAACGTATCACTTTCAGTCTCTAACAATTGGGCCATGAGTAACATTTTACAAGCCAATCGAACTGATAGCCAAAAGATTTACCTATCATCTATCAGTTCAACGCAGCAAGACAATTAAAACGGTAAATCATCCTCAAGTTCACTGGAAGGACCATTCATACTATCAGGAGGGCCTGATTGGGTAGGTTGGGATGGTGCAGGTTGGTTTTTTGAATAACCACCGCCCCCTTGATCACTAGAAGTATTTTTAGGTGATAACATCTGTAATTCTTGGACATCGATTTCAGTTCTTTGTCGCTCGTTCCCATCTTTGTCTTGCCATTTATTATTTCTCAACCGACCTTCTATATATAATAAAAGTCCCTTAGAGACATAATCTTTAACAATTTCAGCGGTACGCCCCCAACAAGTTAGTCTGTGCCATTCAGTTCGCTCACGCATCTCCCCAGAAGCTTTATCCCGCCATCGATCTGAGGTTGCAAGACTAAAACTTGCAAAATTCTCACCGCTAGGTAAAGTTCTGAATTCAGGATCTTGTCCCACTCTACCAATTAAAAATACTTTATTTATACCTTTCATTTTTTTCTCCACTAGTTAGTTTAGTATATTTCACTACATTTTATAAAAACTAACTTATACTATTTTCTGATTTTTTTAACCTCGCAACAGTCTTAATTTTACCCTACCAAGATTGTTTATTAATAGTAATACAAATAGCCATATAAATAATAGCACAAATAACCCAAAAGTAAATTGATGGATAGATAAATAATGAGAACCCAAACCACCTAAAACACCACCTATAAACGCTCCAAAGAACTGACAAGTAGAATAAACACCGAGTAATGCCCCTCTTTTAGATTTTGGGATTACTTGTACAGAGATATGCGGTAAAAAACCTTCTAACAGTGAAAAACCAGTGAAAAACACCACTAAGAATAAACAGTACCAATTAAAAGAGAAAGTCCCTAATAACAGCACCGGTACTGTGAGCACAAAAATCCCAAGTGAGCTAAATAGTACTTTTCGCCAATGTGCTAACAAAACAGGTTTACGTATGATGGCGTACACTGGAAAAGTCGAAACAACAAGAACAGCTAAATAAACATAGGTATGATTGGTAAGTGGGATATGGTACATATCCAATAACACCACAGGGACTCGAGTAAAAATAATTGTCAGTAGCCCATGTAAAAATGCTATAGAAATACAGGCGGAGTGAAAAGATTGTTTATAACTATTCTCCTCAATTTGAGGCATCGCAATAGTTTCTTCCATTGAATTACTAGGATTTGAATTTACACAAAACAATAAAAAAATGCATACAAGTGATAAGATTGCGGTAATTAAAAATATTCCTGAAAGTCCGATGTGCGAAACAAGCAGTGGCGCAACGCTTAAAGAAATAATAAAAGCAAAGCCAATTGAAAGGCCAAAGAATAAAAAAACTAAGGGGCGATGGTTGGCCGAAGTTGAGTCAGAAGCAAGAGCAAGAATTATTGCACTTACCGCACCACAACCCTGCACTATTCTTGCAATCAACAAGTGATACATTGTAGTTGCATAAACCCCGATAAACGAGCCTAGGGAAAAAATAAAAAAACCTATCCCTAAAACAAGTTTACGTCCATAACGATCAGATAATGCCCCATAGGGAACTTGGAACAATGCCTGGGTAAGGCCGTAGGCTCCTATAGCTAAACCAGCAAGTAGAGGTGAATAAGCTGGGTAATCACGGGCACTTATCATAAATACAGGAAACAACAAGAAAAGACCAAACATCCTTGTCATAAACATGGTTACTAAAGCAAATATGGTCATTGAGTAAATTTCGTATAATACCTACATTAATATTATATCGTAATGAAACAAATAGTAATTAAGGGTGCAAGAACGCACAATCTAAAGAATATTTCCTTAGAAATTCCTAGAAACAAACTTGTAGTTATTACTGGTGTCTCAGGTTCAGGAAAGTCATCTCTTGCATTTGACACACTTTTTGCAGAAGGTAATCGGAGATATATTGAATCACTATCAGTTTACGCTAGACAATTTCTTACCATGATGGATAAAGCAGATGTTGATTCAATTGAAGGACTTTCACCAGCGATTTCAATTGAACAAAAATCCACCTCGCATAATCCACGATCTACAGTTGGGACAATTACAGAAATTTCCGACTATGTGAGATTATTGTTTGCTAGAGTAGGTACTCCACACTGCCCTACCCATCAAATTTCACTTGAAGCTAAAAGTGTTGACCGAATGATTGAGGGTCTATTTGAACAACTTCAGAACGAAATGGTTTCCATACAAGCACCATTAATAACAAACGGCAAAGGGAGTCATCAGCAATTATTTGAAGAGTTAAAGTCAAAGGGATTTATGAAAATTGAACTCAATGGTAAGGTTTGTATGCTTGATGCAATGCCAGTAATACAACCAAAAACAAAACACAATATTTCATTAATTATTGACTCATTAGTATTGACAAATTCAAAACGTAAAAGAATTTCTGACGCACTTGAACTGGCAATTGTGTTTGGTAAAGGTATTATCAAAATAACTTCAGAGAAACTTGAACAGCCAATATTATTTTCAACCAAATTCTCTTGCCCACAATGCGATTTCTCGTTGGGAGAACTAGAACCAAGATTGTTTTCATTTAACAATCCCCTTGGCGCTTGTTTGTCATGTGATGGTTTGGGAGTTACAAGTTTTATAGATAAGGAGAAGCTCATTGTGCACCCTGAGTTAAGTATTCGCGAAGGGGCAATACTTGGATGGGGGAAACAAAATCACTACTCACTGCAATTACTAGAGAGCTTGGCTACCTATTATGGGTTTAGCCTTGACATTCCGGTCAGAAAAATTTCGGCAAAACACAGTTCTATCCTATTTTATGGTAATAACCATACGAGAATCCCTTTTACTTACAAAGGTAGCAGAGGTCAGGATATTATTAGAAAACATAGCTTTGAAGGTATTGCCAAACAACTTGAAAGAAGGTATAAAGAAACAGAATCTCCAGAAGTTAGAGACGAGTTATTGAAATTATTTAGCACAAGTGTTTGTCAAGAATGTGAAGGTTCAAGATTAAACCCCACCGCCCGCTCCGTGAAAATAGGTACAATTAGTGTTCCTGATCTAGCAAATCTAAACATAGAAGAAGCGCTTAGCGCTTTTACATCATTACCGTTACTGGGAAATAAAAAAAATATTGCATCTCCAATCATTAATGAAATAGTTCAACGGTTAACATTTTTAACCAACGTTGGATTGCGCTATTTAAGTTTAAATCGAAACGCCAACACGCTTTCAGGGGGAGAGACACAAAGAATTAGGCTGGCGAGCCAGATTGGTGCTGGATTAGTAGGTGTGATGTATGTGTTAGACGAGCCTTCGATTGGATTGCACCAAAGAGACAATCAAAAACTTATTCAAACGCTTTTTAATTTGAGAGACCTAGGCAACACCGTAATTGTTGTAGAACATGATAAGGACGCTATATTGAACGCTGATCATATCGTTGATTTAGGTATCGGTGCGGGCGTTGAAGGAGGTAGCGTCATTGCCAGTGGCACTCCAAAGAAAATAATGGAACACCCTGATTCATTAACGGGAAAATACTTAAGAGAAGAACTCCTCATACCGATACCATCTCAGCGAAAATCTTATTTAGACAAACCAAAAATTACAATTAAAAACGCGCATGGCAATAATTTAAAAAATGTAACGGTCTCATTTCCAGTTGGGTGTATTACCTGTGTTACAGGTGTTTCAGGATCAGGAAAATCAACTTTGATAAACGGAACACTCTACCCAATCGTTGCGCATCACTTGCATCAAAGTGAAAGCAATCCAAAAAACTGTGATGGGATTGAAAATCTAGATTTACTAGATAAAATTATAAATATTGACCAGAGTCCAATTGGAAGAACGCCACGATCAAACCCAGCAACCTATGTCGGATTATTTACTTTAATCAGAATGCTCTTTTCTCAAACACCTGATGCAAAAGCAAGAGGTTTTAATCCGGGTAGATTTAGTTTTAATGTCAGCGGTGGCAGATGTGAGGAATGCGAAGGAGATGGGCTCAAGCATGTTGAAATGAATTTTCTAGCTGATGTCTATGTCACCTGTGAGCTTTGTAAAGGCAAACGTTTTAATCAGGAAACACTCTCAATTTATTACAGAGATAAAAATATTTACGATGTCTTATGCTTAACCATACTTCAAGCGTGCGAGTTCTTTAAAAATCATCCTCATATCTACTCTAAATTATCAACCTTACTTGATGTTGGCCTTGGGTATTTAACACTTGGTCAATCTGCAACAACCTTATCAGGTGGTGAGGCGCAGAGAATTAAACTGAGTAAAGAACTTTCAAAAAGAAATACTGGAAAAACGTTATATTTACTTGATGAGCCAACAGTTGGTTTGCATTTTCATGATATTGCAAAATTAATTCAACTCTTGTTAAAGTTAAGAGATCAAGGTAGCACTCTTGTAATCATCGAACACAACTTAGACATTATTAAAATAGCTGATTATCTGGTCGATTTGGGACCTGAAGGTGGTAATCTTGGTGGTCAAATTATTGCCACCGGGACACCTGAAGAAGTCACACAAAATAAAAAATCTGAGACTGGCAAGTATTTACGCCCGTATTTAATTTAATTTTATTTACCTTGAGAAGTGGCAGGAGCAGATGAGGGTGCTAAATTCTGGGGCTCTTCAGATGTCGTTAACGGAATGGTGGGCGGGGTTGGGGATGGTAAAGTAACATTGACCGAATTGTTTTTTAATTCAGAGGAATCTACCCTGTTTGCATCAGCACTAGCAATCCTTAAGGAATCTTCGCATCCAGGAATATTCAATTTTTTTAGCTCTAAGTAGGCTTGTTCTGACAAAGCCTGATCTGGGCAGGTTTGTATTGGCTCATCAGAGACTTTAAACAATGCAATTTCTTGAGGTGGTTCGACCTGTACATAGACAATTGGAAAAGTCAAAACAATATTAAAATTCGGTACAGCAATAGTGCTAAAATTTGTAATTACAATATATCCATCAGCTATAGCTTTTCTAATATCATTTTGCTGATCTAGTATTGATGTATTAGCGTACAGATACGCTTCCAAACCTGAACTTGCCGTAACCAACACGTCATTTGGTGCTAATTTATGTCTTTTATTTACCGCATCAAAATCAATATATAGTGCCTTAGTTTCTGTTCCAATATAAGAACTTGTGTAGATTTTTAGAGTGTCGTTAAAATTAAAATTTGCTACTTTATAAAAAGGTTTAGAGTTAACACAATTACTTTCATCAAAATTTAACACTCTACCTCTTGAGTCTTCTGCGCAATGTCCATTTGAAATCGACTGAACACTAGAACTGCTAGAACTGCCAGAACTGCCAGAACTGCCTATCATAATATTATTAAATCGAAGCGCACTATCACTATTACCTACTTCCTGAACACTTAATTTAACATTCTGGTTAGAGGGAACAGGGCTGTCTGCATTAGTGCTGTCTGCATTAGGGCTGTCTGCATTAATAAATAAATCACCTCGACCAATAATTTTACCAAAATAAACATACGAAGAAAAAATGTAGATATATTTATTACCTATGGTATTTAACATATCTAGATTCAATGGATATGAGTATGTTGCAATAGTTTTAGCAGTGAGTTTAATTGAACTTGCAGTTATTTGTATACTTGCGCTAGAGTTTGGAAAATAATGAATTGAGTTTAATGCTGAAAGTGATACAACTGAAGCGGTTATTGAATATGATTGTAAATTAATTGACGCATTAGTTCCAAAAGTTTTAATAATTACTGTTGAGTTTGGTAAATTTATAGAATTAGTTAATGTTATATCTCCAATAGTTTGTTCAAGTGAGAAGGTGCCAGTTGGTAAGAAGGTAATAGATGGTGTTGCATCGGTGAGCGCTGAGAGTGCACCAGTAGATGCAGTTTTAATAAAGAGAGAGCCATTGGTGGCTTTGAGGGTAAGGTTTGAGCTAGTCCAATTACCTGAAGTTCGTTCAATGATAATGGGATTCGTTGAGGAGCCGATAGAACCTGCAGTTGCGGTAAGAGATATTGTTCCTGAAGCTCCTGAGGTT